>JAEVZM010000561.1 GCA_023392225.1 Pseudomonadota bacterium | reverse complement strand
GCTCGCGGGTTCGCTATGCCGTGCGAGAGCCTACTCGGCCGGCTCTGCCGGGGCTTCCCCGCCCTCGGCTGGCGGCTCGGCGGCAGCCGGCGGCTGGTTCCCGGCCGGCGGCTCGGCGGCGCCGGGCAGGGTGGCGAACTCGATGCTCGCGCCCTCGCGCAGCGCGTTGATCGTGCTGTCGAAGGTGTCGCGGACGATCTCCTGCTCGATCCGCGGACGCTCCTGCTCGAGCGTCGGCGGCGGCGCGATGCGCTTCTCCTCGACCAGGATCACGTGCCATCCGAAGTCGCTCTTCACCGGCGTCTTGGTGTACTGGCCGGGCTCAAGGGCGAAGGCGGCGTCCTCGAAGGGCTTCACCATCATGCCGCGCTTGAACCAGCCGAGGTCGCCGCCCGAGGCGCCCGAGCCGGGATCCTGCGACTTCTCGGCCGCGATCTTGGCGAAATCGCCGCCGGCATCGAGCTCGGCGATGATCTCCTTGGCGAGGTCCTCCTGGTCGGTGTTGACCAGGATGTGGCGGGCGTGGACCTCCTCCTGCGGCTGGTAGCTGGCCATCTCCGCGTCGTAGCGGGCCTGGACCGCCTCCGGGGTCACCGCGGCGAGGAACTTGTCGCGCAGGAACTCGCTGTAGAGCGTGCGGTTGCGGGCGAGGTCGAGGCGCTCGGCGACCACCGGGTCCTTGTCGAGGCCCGCCGTGGTGGCGGCGGCGCTGGCAAGGCGCATGTTGATGACGAGGTCGAGCACGGCGGCATCGCGCCGGTCGGCCGGAACCTGGCCGAGTTGGTCGGCGAACTCGGCACCCGCCAGCTGCAGCTCGCCGGCCGTGATCGGCGTGCCGTTGACGGTGGCGATCACCGTCTCGGCGGTGATCTGCTGGGCCAGCGCTGTCGTGGCGCTGCCGGCCGCCACGGCGGCCAGGATTGCAAGAGCGCCGGCAAGCCGGCGAGGCATCAGGCGTAGCGAAAACATGAGTCCCGTCCTGTCCGTCCCTGAGGGTGATCTTGTCCCCCTCCGGCCGCTTGGACGATCAGGGGCGGGATGGACGGTCACGTCCCGGCGCCGTTGACATCCCATTGCCCCCCTCTTATCTCTCTCCTCGCTTGGCGTCCAGAACGCTTTGAATTCCCACGCTTGGCGATCGCTCTGCAGCGCCGTTTCATGTGGCACAGACGTGGCTGTAGACGACGGCGGGTCCTTCATGACGCCGATGGACGCGCTCAAGGGGCGAGTTTCGCAAGGATCACGGCATGGTCGGCCTCGGCTCACTGGCGCGTAAGATATTAGGAAGTTCCAACGACCGGCGGATCAAGGGCTACGGCCCGAAGGTCGCCGCCATCAATGCTCTCGAGCCCGAGATTCAGGCGCTCAGCGACGACCAGCTGCGAGCCCGCACCGGCGAGTTCCGCGCCCGGATCGCCGAAGGCGTCCCGCTCGACGACCTGCTGGTGCCGGCCTTCGCCACGGTCCGCGAGGCCGCCCGGCGCACCCTCGGCCAGCGGCATTTCGACGTCCAGCTGATGGGCGGCATGGTGCTGCACCAGGGCTCCATCGCCGAGATGAAGACCGGCGAGGGCAAGACCCTCGTGGCGACGCTCCCGGTCTATCTCAACGCGCTGTCCGGCAAGGGCGTCCACGTCGTCACCGTCAACGACTATCTCGCCCGCCGCGACGCGGAGTGGATGGGGCAGGTCTACAACTTCCTCGGCCTCACCACCGGCGTCATCGTCCACGGCCTCAGCGACGAAGAGCGGCGCGAGGCCTACCACGCCGACATCACCTACGGCACCAACAACGAATACGGCTTCGACTACCACCGCGACAACATGAAGTACGAGTTGGGCGCGATGGTCCAGCGCGGCCACAACTTCGCGATCGTCGACGAGGTGGATTCGATCCTGATCGACGAGGCGCGCACGCCGCTGATCATCTCGGGGCCGCTCGACGACCGCTCCGAGCTCTACAACACCATCGACACGTTCATCCCGAACCTTGCGCCCGAGGACTACGAGATCGACGAGAAGATGCGCTCGGCCTCGTTCACTGAGGCCGGCAACGAGAAGATCGAGGGCCTGCTGCGCGATGCCGGCCTGCTCAAGGGCGAGTCGCTCTACGACGTCGAGAACGTGACCGTCGTCCACCACATCAACCAGGGGCTCCGCGCCCACCGCCTGTTCCAGCGCGACAAGGACTACATCGTGCGCAACGGCGAGGTGGTGATCATCGACGAGTTCACCGGCCGCATGATGCCCGGCCGGCGCTATTCGGAGGGCCTCCACCAGGCGCTCGAGGCCAAGGAGCACGTCCAGATCCAGCCCGAGAACCAGACGCTCGCCTCGATCACCTTCCAGAACTACTTCCGCATGTACGACAAGCTCGCCGGGATGACCGGCACCGCGTCGACCGAGGCGGAGGAGTTCGGCAACATCTACGGCCTCGAGGTGGTGGAAGTGCCCACCAATCGCGGCATGCAGCGCAAGGACGAGCACGACGAGGTCTACCGGACCGCCGACGAGAAGTTCAAGGCGATCTACAACCTCATCGAGGAGGCGAAGGCCAAGGGCCAGCCGGTGCTGGTCGGCACCACCTCGATCGAGAAGTCGGAGAAGCTCGCCGAGCTGATGCGCTCCAAGGGCTGGCGCCAGCGCGACTTCGCCAACCCCAACGACCTCGCCGAGCTGTTCGACGACCGGGCGATCAAGGAGAAGAGCTTCACCATCCTCAACGCCCGCTACCACGAGCAGGAGGCGACCATCGTCGCCCAGGCCGGCGTGCCGGGCGCGGTGACCATCGCCACCAACATGGCGGGTCGCGGCACCGACATCCAGCTCGGCGGCAATGCCGACATGCGCGTCCGCCACGAGCTCGCCGACGTGCCGGAGGGGCCGGAGCGCGATGCCCGCGAGCAGAAGATCCGCGAGGAGGTCGAGCGCCTCAAGGGGATGGCGCTGGCCGCCGGCGGCCTCTGCATCATCGGCACCGAGCGCCACGAGAGCCGCCGCATCGACAACCAGCTCCGCGGTCGCTCCGGCCGCCAGGGCGACCCCGGCCAGTCGCGCTTCTACCTCTCGCTCCAGGACGACCTGATGCGCATCTTCATGGCCGAGCGCATGGAGGGGATGCTGCAGAAGCTTGGTCTCAAGGAGGATGAGGCGATCATCCATCCCTGGATCAACCGGGCGCTCGAGAAGGCGCAGCAGAAGGTCGAGGCGCGCAACTTCGACATCCGCAAGAACCTGCTCAAGTTCGACGACGTGATGAACGACCAGCGTCGCGTCATCTTCGAGCAGCGCATCGACCTGATGGGCCAGGACGACGTCGCCGAGACCGTCGCCGACATGCGCCATGAGGTGATCGCCGACCTCGTTTCCAAGCACATCCCGGAGAAGGCCTATCCCGAGCAGTGGGATGCCGCCGGGCTGCACGAGGCGATCCAGCAGGTGCTCAATCTCGACCTGCCGATCGAGGACTGGGCCAAGGAAGAGGGCATCGCCGACGACGAGGTGCGCGATCGCATCACCCGGGCCGCCGACGAGGCCGCCGCCGGCCGCGTCGCCCGGTTCGGCCCGGACATCATGCGCCAGGTCGAGAAGGCGGTGCTGCTGCAGACGCTCGACCACCTGTGGCGCGAGCACTTGGTCACCCTCGACCATCTCCGCCAGGTCATCGGCTTCCGCGGCTATGCCCAGCGCGACCCGCTCAACGAGTACAAGACCGAGGCGTTCGAGCTGTTCCAGTCGATGCTCGGGCGGCTGCGCGAGGTGGTCACCTCGCAGCTGATGCGGGTCGAGATCATGCAGCGGCCGCCGCCGCTGGTGCCGGAGGACGACCTCGCCACGCTCGAGGAGACCCATATCGACCCGTTCACCGGCGAGAACGAGATCCACGATGCCGACGGCACCGGCCCCGCCATGCAGCGGGCGCAGGACTCCCGCGCGGCCAGTGCCGAGATCGACCTCAACGACCCCACCACCTGGGGCAAGATCTCGCGCAACGCCCCGTGCCCCTGCGGCTCGGGCAAGAAGTTCAAGCACTGCCACGGCCGTTTCGCCTGATCGAGGGCCGACCGTGGCCAAACGCAGGCTGCTCGTCGTCGTCAATCTCCACGCCTCCCGCGCCGAGCGCCTGATCGGCGGGGCGGTGGCGTGCCTGGCGGTTCACGGCTTCGATCTCGACATCCGCCAGAGCCCGGACCGGAAGGCCCTCGCCGATGTCGTCCGGCGCTGCTCGGCCGACGTCGACGCGATCGTCGTGGCCGGGGGCGACGGCACCGTCAACAGCGCCATTCCGGCCCTGATCGAGGCCGGGAAGCCGGTCGGCATCCTGCCCTTCGGCACCGCCAATGATCTCGCCCTGACCCTCGACATTCCCAGCGACCCGCTCGAAGCCGCCGGCGTCATCGTCGCCGGGCACCTGCGGGGGATCGACGTCGGCAAGGTCAACGACGCCCATTTCCTCAACGTCGCCAGCGTCGGCCTCGCGGTGAACATCGCCGAGCGCCAGGACGCGGAGCTGAAGCGGCAGTGGGGCGTGTTCAGCTATCTCGTCGCCACCATCGACACGCTCAGCGCCGCCCAGCGCTTTTCGGCCAGGATCAGCTGCGACGGCCGCACCGAGCGGGTGCACGCCTACCAGATCGCGGTCGGCAACGGCGTCCACTATGGCGGCGGCCTGATGGTCAGCCCCGATGCGCGGATCGACGACGGGCTGCTCGACATCTACGCGATCGAGACCGACTCGATCGCCAACCTGATCGCGCTGGCCCCCAAGCTCCGCGACGGCACGCTGGTCGATCGCGACGACGTCGCGTTCTTCCGCGGCGCCTCGGTCCGGATCGAGACCGACCGGCCGATGCAGGTCAATACCGACGGCGAGGTGACGACCAGCACGCCGGCCGAGTTCTCGGTGCTGCCCGGCGCGCTGCAGGTGTTCGCGCCGAAGCCGGCGCCGCGGCGGGCCCGCGCCTGATCGCCCTCAGGGCGACATCTCGATCCCGATAAAGATATTGCTCGTCGAAAGCTCGGGCTTGTTGGCGAAGGTGGCGAGGAGGATTTTCGCGTCCGGACCGCTGCCGTCGTAGTCGTAGTACAGCCGGCCACTGGACTTGTCGTAGATGACGCGCTGCTCCGGCGTCGTCGCCGCGCTCCCAGGATCTGGCTGGCCGGGATGCTAGTTCGCCGTCGGCGGCGGCACGTCCAGGCCCGTGGGCAGGAACGTATTGGCGCTGCCCCCCGCGG
>JAEVZM010000560.1 GCA_023392225.1 Pseudomonadota bacterium | reverse complement strand
CCCCCGCCGCCGGCCCAAAACCCCGGCGGCGCCCCCCCCCGCGCGGCGGGCGCCGCCTTGATCCGGTAGAGGCCTTTGCGGGATGCGGGCGCTCAGACGTCGCCCTGCTCGGCGAGGCCCTTCTCCTTCAGCGCCGCGATCGCCTCGGCGCTGACGCCGAACTCGGCGAGGATCTCGTCCGTATGCTCGCCGACCACGGGTGCCGGCCGCTCGATGGTCGGCGGCGTCGCGCTCATCTCGACCACCGGGCCGATCACCTTCACCTCGCCCGCCTTCGGATGCTGGTAGGAGGTGACGACGCCGCGATGCTTGACCTGCGGATCCTCGACCGCCTCAAGGTGGCTCTTGATCTCGCCGCACCAGATATCGGCGGCGAGCAGCGCCTCGAGGAGGCTCGCCTTGGTCCACTTGCGGGTCTCGGCGGCGATCTTCTCCCAGATCTCGTCGCGCTTCTTGAAGAGCTGCTCGGGATCGTCATAGGCGAGCAGCTCGGTCGCGCCGAGCACGTTGATCAGCTTGCGGTACGGGCTCATCGCGATCGACACCCAGCCGTCGGAGACCGGGTAGAGGCCGAACGGCGCGTCCATGCCCGGGTGGCCGATCGAGGAGTTGGGACGCTCGAGATTCTCGCCGAAGTTCATCACCCAGACCAGCTCCTGGTTCTGGTGCTGGAGGAGCGCAGTGAGCAGGTCGACCTTGATCTCCTGGCCCTCGGCGGAGCGCTCGCGCCAGTAGAGCGCGGCGAGGATGCCATAGACGATGTTGAGCGCGCCGATCTGATCGGCGAAGCCGGCGCCGACCGGCACCGGCGGGCCGTCACCGCGGCCGGTATTGGCGGAGAGCCCCGACAGGCCCTGGATCAGCATGTCCTGGCCCGGACGCGACAGGTAGGGGCCGCTGTCGCCATATCCCGACGCCGAGCAGTAGATGATGCGCGGGTTGATCTTCTTGAGGTCCTCGTAGCCGAAGCCGAGCCGCTCCATCACGCCGGGGCGGAAGTTCTGGAGGACGACGTCGGCCTTCTCGGCGATCTTGTAGAGCGCGGCTTTCGCCTCGGGCGCCTTGAGGTCGATGGCGAGCGAGCGCTTGTTGCGGTTCCAGGCGAGGAAGTTGGGGCTCTCGCTGCCGCCGACCCAGCGGTTCTTGAAGGTCATGGTGCGGAACAGGTCGCCCTGCCCCGGCCGCTCGACCTTGATGATCCTGGCGCCCATGTCGCCGAGCAGCTGGGTCGCGAACGGCCCCTGCAGGAGGTGGGAGAAGTCGAGAACCGTAACGTCTTCGAGCGCCTTGGCCATGTCAGTGTTTCCTCTAAGAGTCCTGCCGCGCGGCCGCTTCGCTGGCGCGGGCATAGGTATCGTTGGCATCTGTGATCAGCGCCTTCTCGTCGCCGCCATCCTTCAGCCAGCGGTGGACGAGAAGCGCCATGTGCTCGTAGGCGGGGATGAACCCGTCGAAGCGCGGCCGGAGGAACGCCTTGTCGATCGTCTCCAGCGTGTTGGCGAAGAAGTCGCCACACAGCGCATTGGCCGACGCACTTGTCCAGGCGGTGCGCAGCCCCGGCTGCCCGCCATGGACGACATAGTCGCCGGCCTGGTGGGCCGGCTGGTGCACCCATGTGAGGTAGGTGACCGCCGCTTCGACGTCGCGGCATTCGGCCGAGATCGCGCAGCCGGCGCCGCCAAGGATGGCACCCGCCCGCGGGTCAGGCCCGGGACCGGCGACGTTGGCGAAGGTCAGGGGCTTCTCGACGCCCTTCCGCGAATAGTTGGTGTAGCCGAAGGCGTAGGGCAGGTAGACGAGATCGTCGCGGGCGACCATCGCGTCGTAGGTCTGGATGGGGTTCCAGTCGCGGCTTTCCGGGTTGGAGAGCTCGACGAGCTGGCGAAGGTATCCGAGCGTCGCTTCGAACACCGCCGGGTCGAGCATCTTGTCGTCCACCGCCTGCATCGGGTGGCCGAGATTGGCCGAGACCGAGGCGACGAGGCAGGACGAATCCGTCTGGCAGGTGGGGAGGGTCAGCCACTTCCCCGCCTTCCGCGCCGCGCGGCCGAGCGACAGCACCTCCTCGAAGGTCGCCGGCGGCGCCTCGAAGCCGAGCCCGGCGAGGAGGTCGGCCCGGTAGCTCGCCACCTGGCAGGCGGCGTCGGTCGGCAACGCCCAGAGGCCACCATAGTCGTAGGAGCGCGTCGAGGGACCGACGCTCTCGGCCTCGAGCATGGCGTGAAACTCCGCCGGGAACAGCGGCCGGAGATCGCGGAGGCACCCGAGCGTCTTCGCCCGTCCACCGAACGGGTGGTCGATGACGAGGAGGTCGAACTGCCTGGCGAGGTCCTCGATCGGCTGGACGCCGAAGTCGCGGAGGCTGCGCCGCTGCCAGGTCACCTCGATGTCGGGATGGGCGGCGGTGAACCGCGCCGTGTTCTCCGCGAGCGGCTGGTAGCCGCGTGGGTGGTCCCAGGTGATGCCCTTCAGCCGGACGGTCATGCTGCCACCGCCGCGGGCTCGATGCGCACGCCGCTCCGGGCATCGAAGAAGTGCAGCGCCTCGCGGCTGAAGCGGACGCCGACGGTGTCGCCCATCCGCACCGGCGTGTCCTTCTCAGCCTTGACCGCGATCAGCTTCGACCCGAGCTGGACCGTCACCAGCGCCGTGTCGCCGAGCAGCTCGGCGGTATAGACCTCGGTGTCGAAATCGCCCGCGCCCGGCGCGACGATTCCCATGTCCTCCGGCCGCTCGCCGAGGGTGACCGGCCCGAGCGGCAGGCCCGGCGCCGGCAGGTTGAACAGGGGATGCATGAAGCGCCCGCCCTCGACCCGGCCCTCGATCAGGTTCATCGACGGGTTGCCGAGGAATGCCGCGACGAAGGCGCTGGCCGGGCGGTTGTAGATGTCGAGCGGCGGCCCGACCTGGAGGAGCTTCCCCGCCGACATCACCGCCACCCGGTCGGCGAGCGTCATCGCCTCGACCTGGTCGTGGGTGACGTAGATCGTGGTGGTGTTCAGCTCGCGCTGGAGGTGCTTGAGCTGGGCCCGCATCGAGACGCGGAGCTTGGCGTCGAGATTCGACAGCGGCTCGTCCATGAGAAAGAGCTGGGGCGTCCGGACGATCGCCCGGCCGAGCGCGACACGCTGGCGCTGGCCGCCGGAGAGCTGTGCCGGCCGGCGGGCGAGCAGCTCCCCGAGCTCGACCCGCTCGGCGGCGGCCTTGACCCGGCGCATCCGCTCCTCCTTCGGCACCCGCGCCACCTTGAGCGGATAGCCGATGTTCTCGGCGACCGTCATGTGCGGATAGAGCCCGTAGTTCTGGAACACCATGGCGAGATCGCGCTCGCCGGGCGGGACGGTGTTGACGACGCGATCGCCGATCAGCACGGCGCCTCCCGTCGGGTCCGCGAGACCGGCGACGATGCGCATCGGCGTCGACTTGCCGCAGCCCGACGGGCCGAGCAGGACGAGGAACTCGCCATCGCCGATCTCGAGCGAGACGTCGTCGACGCCGGCGTGATTGCCCCAGCGCTTGGAGATCGACTTGAGCGTGACCGAGGCCATTCTTGCTACCTCACCGCTGCCCGGCGCGCCGCGCGCCCCGGGGACTTCCGAAGATGTTCAGTCACCCTTGATCACCAGGCCGCCGTCGACGCGGAGGATCTCGCCGGTGATGAAGGAGGAGCGGTCGCTGGCGAGGAAGAGGACGGCCTCGGCCACCTCGCCCGCCTCGCCGAACCGCCCGATCGGATGGGCCGCGTTCCAGCGCCGGATCAGCTCGTCCGGATCGGCGGCCTCGCGAAAAACCTTCTCGTTGAGCGGCGTCATGATCGTGCCCGGGGCGACGGCGTTGACCCGGATGCCGGCGGGCGCCAGCTCGAGCGCGGTCTGCTGGGTCAGCGCATTGATGCCGCCCTTCGCCGCGGCATAAGCCGCCCAGCCGTGGAAGCCCTTCAGCGACTGCACCGAGCTCATGTTGACGATGGCGCCCTTGCCGGCCTTCCGCATGTGCGGCACGACGCAGCGCATGAAGCGCCAGACCGAGGTGAGGTTGTTGGAGATGACCTCGCTCCAGCTCGCCTCGTCGATCTGGTCGACGACACCGCCGATGGCACGGGCGGCATTGTTGACGAGGATGTCGACCTGGCCCCACTCGGCCATGGTGCGCTCGACCGTCGCCGCCACGTCCTCGAAGCGCATCACGTCGCACGGCTGGAAGATCGCGCCGGCGCCGATCTCGACCGCCGCCGCGGCGCCCTCCTCGCGATCGAAGTCGGCGATCATCACCTTCGCACCGGCCTTGGCGAGCGCAGCCGCGCTCGCCTTGCCGATCCCCATTGCCGCGCCGGTCACTATGGCGACGCGCCCGTCAAGCTCACCCATCTATGAACCCTTGAACTGTGGTGTTCTCTTCTCCAGGAAGGCATCGATGCCCTCCTGCCCGTCTTCGGAGCAGTAGAGGCGGAAAAGCACCTCCTGCTCGAGCGCCAGCGCGGTCGGGAGCGCGGCGTCGGCCCCCAGGCGCACCAGGCGCTTCATCTCGGCCAGCGCCAGCGGCGCGACCTTCAGCATCGCCCGCGCCTTGTCGAGCGCGGTGTCCATCAGCCTGTCGGGCTCTGAGAGCGCCGCCGCGAGGCCGAGCGCGTGGGCCCGCTCGCCCTTCATCCGCCAGGCGGTGAGGAGGAGCTCGGCCGTGACGTGCCGGCCGAGCGAGCGCAGCAGCCGCTGCGTGCCGCCGCCGCCCGGCGATAGGCCGAGCAGCCCTTCCGGCAGGCCGAGCCGAGCCGTGGTCGAGACCACGATCAGATCGCAGCAGAGCACGATCTCGAAGCCGCCGCCGAGCGCATAGCCGTTGACCGCGGCGATGGTCGGCTTCGGGAAGGCCTCGATGCGGTCGTTCAGCCGCCGGCCGGCGAACTGGAAGTCCATGAACGCCTTCTCGCGGCGGCCCTTGTAGCCGGCGATGTCGGCCCCGGCGGCGAAGGCTTTGTCGCCCGCGCCGGTGAGGATCACCACCCGGATCTCGGGGTCGGCCTCGGCCCGGTCGAGCGCCGCCTGGAAGGCCTCGAGCATCGCGCCGGAGAGCGCATTGAGCTTGTCGGGCCGGTTGAGCGTCAGCACCGCGATGCCGGGCTCGGGCTTGTCGAGAAGGATGAGGTCGGACATCGGAAGTCTCAGCCCTTGACTGCGCTGGTGGTGAGACCGGCGACGAACTGGCGCTGCAGGAAGAAGAACAGGACGATCACCGGCAGCGAGATCATGACCGAGGAGGCCATCAGCTCGCCATAGCGGATCCCGTACTGGCCGATATAGTCGTTCATGCCGACCGGCAGCGTCCGCATCTCCTTCGACGAGGTGAAGGAGAGCGCGAAAAGGAACTCCTGCCAGGTGACGATCAGCACCCACACCGAGGTGGCGATGATGCCGGGCCGGGCGAGCGGGATGACGATGTCGACGAAGGCGCGGAGCGGCTTGGCGCCATCGATCGCCGCCGCCTCCTCGAGCGTCTTCGGCACGCGCATCAGGAAGCCGCGCATCATCCAGATCGCCACCGGCAGCGTCACCGTGATGTAGGCGATGATCAGCGCCGGATAGGTGTCGAGCAGCCCCGCCCAGCGGACGATCTTGTAGATCGGGATGATGATCGCGCCGGCCGGGAAGAACTGGGCGAGCACGACGAGGCCGAGGAAAACCGAGAGCAGCCAGAACTGGAAGCGGGTCAGGCTGTAGGCGGCGAGAAGTGCCAGCGGGATGGTGATCAGCAGCGTCGCCGTGGAGACGATCAGGCTGTTGAGGAAGTAGCGCTGGAACTCGGGGCGGAGGGCGAGGATGTAGTTGTCGAGGGTCGGCTCGCGCGGCCACAGTTCGGCGGGAATGGCAAAGGGCTCGGCCGCCGGCTTGAGCGAGACGCTGAACATCCAGAAGAACGGGATCAGCACCAGCGCCGCGACGCCGATCTGCAGCGCAAAGAGGAGGATCCGGCCGAGCGGCGAGCGGGAACGTCGGGT
>JAEVZM010000517.1 GCA_023392225.1 Pseudomonadota bacterium | reverse complement strand
ACCTCGGCCTGCGACAGGGCCGAGGTCGGCTCGTCCATCACGATCAGGCGCGACTTCATCGACAGCGCCCGGGCGATTTCGACCAGCTGCTGCTCCGCAACGGAGAGCTCGCGGACCATGGTCATGGGATCGGCCTCGAGCCCGAGGCGGCGGATGAGCGCGCGGGTCTCCTCGGCCATGCGGCGCCAGCTGACGAACAGCTTCGAGCCCGGCTCGCGACCGATGAAGACGTTCTCGCAGATCGTCATATTCGGAGCGAGGGTGAACTCCTGGTAGATGGTGACGATGCCCTTGAGCTGCGCCGCGTGCGGCGACTCGAAGGTCATCGCCTCGCCACCGAGGGTGATCGTCCCGCTGTCCGGCGGCTGGGCGCCGGCGAGGATCTTGAGGAGCGTCGACTTGCCGGCGCCGTTCTCGCCGAGAAGGGCGTGGATCTCGCCGGGCGCGACGGTCAGCTCGACGTCGCTGAGCGCCTTCACGCCGGGAAAGCTCTTCGAGATGCCCGCCATGCGGAGCAGGGGCTCGCTCATCGCCGCTGGTGATTCCTTCATGGGATTGGGATGGCGCGGACGGACAGGACTCCGTCCGCGCCGGGTCGCCTGATGGCAGGCGCCTCAGTTGGTCTCGCCGATGCGCTCGGCTTCGCTGAGGTTCTCCTTGGTGATGACCTGGGGGGTCAGGAGAACCAGGGGCTCCGGCTTGGTGCCGTCGCGGAGATAGGCGACGAGGGCCTGCACCGCGCCGCGGCTCTGGCCACCGGGGAACTGCTCGACCGTGGCGGTGAGGTTGCCGTCGCGGATCTGGACCAGCGCCTCGGGCAGCGAATCGAAGCCGATGGTGACGACGTCGTTGATGTTGCGGGCCTTCAGTGCCTCGATCGCGCCGAGGATCATGTCGTCATTGCCGGCGACGATCACATCCGGCGGGTTGTCGAGACCGCCGAGCGCGGACTCGGTCACCGACAGGCCGTCGGCGCGCCGGAAGTTGGCGGTCTGCTCGAACACGAACTTGTACTTGTCGGCGTGCTGGTCGAGCACGTTGTGCAGTCCCTTGGACCGGTCGATCGCCGGGCTGGCGCCGGGGGTGCCCTGGAGGTTGATGATCGTCGCGCCGTCCGGGAAGAGCTTCATGATCAGCTCGCCCTGGGCCTCGCCGCCCTTGACGTTGTCGGCGCCGACATGGGCGAGGATCCCCGGCACCTTGTCGACCCGGCGGTCGATCGTGACGACCGGAATCCCGGCGTCGACCGCCTGCTGGATGGCGGGCGCCATCGCGTCGACCTCGCGCGGGCTGATGACGATGCCGTCGACGCCCTGGACGATCGCAGTCTCGACGTCCGCGGTCTGCTTGGGGGTCGAATCCTGGCCGTCCGACTCGATCACCGTGATGCCGCCGAGCGCATCCGCCTCGGCCTTCATCTGGTTCATCATGTGCACGAAGAACGGGAAGTTCAGGCCCGGCACTGACTCGAGGATGGTCAGCTCCTTCTGGGCATGGGCCGGCGAAAGGGCCATGAGCGCCAGCCCGAAAGCACCTGCGAGCATGGATGACCGCTTGAGTATCGTCATTGTTGGCTTCTCCTCCCTGTCCCGGTTCATTGCCCGGGGGAGGTCACCATCCGTTAAGGCTGCAAGGCTGTCAAATGCCCGGATACGGAGCGCCTGTGATACGCATCATAGGCGTTGCCAGGGGGGCGCGTAAATTTCTGGTTAACGGCGATCGACGGTCGCCGGCGCACGGAAGGGGATTGCACCATGACCTCCTTGTTTCCAGCCATTATCGGTGCGCTCGTCGGGGCGGGAATCTACATCGCCTTCGACTTCTACGTTCTCGGTGCGCAGAAGCGCCGTCGCGAGACGGCCCCGGTTCGCGTCGAGCGGCGCTAGAAGAGACCCTCAGGGGTCTCGTGATGGGGCGGGGAAAAGCAAAAATCGCCGGAAGGAACGGCCCGAAGGGCGTCGCCGTAGCGGTCGCGCTCTCGTCCGGACGCTCGGCCCCGCGTCCCCGCGTCCCGCGGCGGGTCCTGGAAGAGGGGCGCGGAAGCGGACTTCCGCACCCCTGTCTGGCGGTGACTATTCCTTGGCCGACATCATCTTGATGTAGTCCGGCGCCTGCGCCTTCTCGTACATCGAGCCGGTCAGGATGTCGAAGTTCGGCCGGATGCCGCTATTCGCCATCGCGGCGAGCGAGAGCGCGAGATAGCTCGCGGCCTGCGGATCGTGCCAGTGCGCGGCCTGGACGTAGCCCTCCATGACCTCGTTGGCGGTGTCGAGCGAGTTGCCCCAGCCGACCACCGGGATGTCGCCCGGCGCGACGCCGACCTGGTCGAAGACGCGCTTGATCGAGCCGGACACCAGGTCGCCCAGCGGGAAGATCACGTCGACCTTGTCCCGGTTGGCCGTCAGGTAGTCGCTCATCCGCGAGATGATCTCGGCCTGGTCGAGCGTCGCCTCGGTGACTTCCCAGGTGATGCCGAGCGGCTCGAAGACGCTGGCGATGCCCCGCTCCTGGTCCGCGCCGTAGGTCGCGCCGGGTACCTCGACGGGCATCCAGACGAAGTCGCCCGCCTTGACCAGATTGTTGTCGAGCGCGTACTGCGCCGTCTCGGCGCCGGCCTGGAAATTGTCGCCGCCGACGAAGGCCAGGAAGTCGGCCGTCTCGTCGTTGGAGTTGAAGGCGATGATCGGGATGTTCTGCTCGGTCGCTTCCTTGGCCAGCTCGACCAGCGCGCCTTCCTGCGGGCTGGCGACGGCGATACCCGCGGCGCCGGCGGCAATCGCGGCGCGGACCGCTTCCTGCTCGGCAGGAACGTCGCCGTTGTGGA
The DNA here is from genome assembly GCA_023392225.1 of Pseudomonadota bacterium. GTDB lineage: Bacteria > Pseudomonadota > Alphaproteobacteria > Rhizobiales > Kaistiaceae > Bauldia. Next base: position 4,917 of record JAEVZM010000517.1, on the reverse strand, counting down.
AGGAGGTGTTGATCTGGTTTCCGGTGTCGGCGGCCCACTGCTCGGCGCCGGCAAGGTAGTAGGTCCACACCGGATCGGCCGGCGAACCGTGCGAGATCCAATAGAATGTCTTGCCTTCGGCCTGCGCTGCTGGGGCGACAAAGGTTGCAGCGGCTAGTAGCAATCCCGCAAGAACGCACTTATTCATAGAATTTCCTCCGCATTTATAGCGATTTCGACTGCACTTGTTCTCGATAGGCAGCCTATCAAGACTTTAAGGCGGCGGTCATGGTTGTCAATGTTCTGTTTTGACATGCTAATCGGGCTAGCAGTCCTAGTGTTTCGTGGTCTAGAATGCCGCCTTCGGCGCGAAATGACGCTGGCGGCGGCTGGCCGGTGGCGCAAGAACAAGATTGTGAGGGGAGGTCGGGAAGAATGAACGAGTTGGGTGTCCATGCGCTGGTTTGGGTCGCCGGGTGGAGCGACGACGAGTGTGCGCGTGCGATCGAGCAGACCGCGGAGGTGGGCTACGACTTCATCGAGGCCTCGGCGCCCGAGCCGAGCGCGATCGACATCGATTTCACGAGGCGCCAGCTGGAGAGCCATGGCATCGGCATCAACCTCTCCCTCGGCCTTTCGGCCGACGATGACATCTCGAGCGGAGATCGCGAGAAGGGTGCTCGCGGGAAGAGGCGGCTCGAGGATGCGGTGCGGGTCTGCCGCGATCTTGGCGGACGCTACGTCGGCGGCATCCTCCACTCGGCCTTCCAGAAGAATGTCTCGCCGACCACCAGCGCCGGCGTCGCCATGTCTGTCGACATCATGGGTGAGGTCGCAAGCATGGCGTCGGAGAGCGGCATCACCCTCGTGATGGAAGTCGTCAACCGGTACGAATCAAACCTGCTCAACACCGCGTCGCAGGGCGTGGAGTATTGCCGGCGGGTGGGGGCGCCGAACGTGAAGGTGCACCTCGACCCCTACCACATGAACATCGAGGAGGCGGACATCGGCGCCGCGATCAGGGACACGGGCCCCGATCTTGGCTACTTCCACATCGGCGATTCCCATCGCGGCTACATGGGCTCGGGCTCGATCAACTTCACCGAGGTATTCCGGTCTCTGGCCGCGATCGACTATGCCGGGCCGATCGCCTTCGAGAGCTTCTCCGCCCGCGTCGTCGGACAGCCCCTCGAGGGCATTCTCGGTGTCTGGCGGGACCTCTGGGACGACGGGCACGATCTCGCCTCGCACGCTCTCCTCTATACGCGGGCGCAGATCAAGTCGGCGCAGGAGGCGCGGAAGCAGGCGGAACGCAGCCGTCTACCCTGAGCCTGCGATGCGCCGTAGAGGATTCCGGTGTCGCCGGGCCGTCCGGCGTTCGTTCTTTGTGGACTGCCGGTCCCGGCTCAGCTTTCGCCGAACAGCTTCCTGAGGCCGCGGGCGAGTGGCCCTTCGGCCTTCGGGCTCGGCGCTGTCGTCGGAGCGGCGGGAGGCTCCGCCGGCGGCGCCTTGGTCTTGGCCGGTTTGCCGCTCTGCCCACGGTCGGTGCCGAGCGACTCGTGGACCCGATTGGCGAAGGTGCTGTCCTTGCCCTCGGCAAGATAGGCCGTCTGGTCGGCGATCGCATCGAGCAATGGCTCGAGCCAGTCGCGGTCGGACTTGGCGAAGTCATGCAGCACGTAGCGCGGCACCATCTCCTTGACGCCGGGATGGCCGACGCCGATCCGCAGTCGCCGGTAGCCGTCGCCGATGGCTCCGGTGATCGAGCGAAGGCCGTTGTGCCCGGCCGCCCCGCCGCCGGTCTTCATCCGCATCTTGCCGGGCGGCAGGTCCACCTCGTCGTGGATCACCAGCACGTCGGCCGGCGCGAGCTTGTAGAAGCGCATCGCCTCGCCGACCGTGCGTCCGGACTCGTTCATGTAGGTGAGGGGCTTGAGCAGGAGGACCTTCTCGCCCCCGAGGCTGCCCTCTGCGACGTCGGCGTGAAAACGGCGTCGCCACGGACCGAAATCGTGGCGGCGCCGAATGGCATCGACTGCCATGAAGCCGACATTGTGCCGGTGCCCGGAATACTCCGGGCCCGGATTGCCGAGGCCGGCGATGAGCAGCATGGGATCGCTCCCGGCAGCCGTGGTCGCCGGCTGCTATTCCGCCTTCTTGGGCTCGGATGCCGCGGCAGCAGCGGCCTGGCGCAGCTCTTCCTTGACGCCGGCGGGGGCCGCGATCGTGGCGATCGTGAAGTCGCGATCGATGGTCGGGCTGACGCCTTCCGGCAGGGTGACGGACGAGATGTGCAGCGAGTCGTTGATATCGCGGCCGGTCAGGTCGACGACGATGAACTCGGGAATGCCGTCCGCAGGGCACAACAGCTCGACCCGGTGGCGCACGACGTTCAGCACGCCGCCACGCTTGATGCCCGGGGCATCGAGCTCGTTGACGAAATGCACCGGCACCTCGACCTTGATCTTCGAATCCGCATGGACGCGGAGGAAGTCGACATGCAGCGGACGATCCGAGACCGGGTCGAGCTGGTAGTCGCGGGGGAGGGTGCGGATGGTCTCGCCGTTGACCGAAATCTCGGCGACGGTGGTCAGGAAGCCACCGGCGAGAATCTTGAGAGAGATCTCACGGTCGGAAAGCGAGATGGTGAGCGGCGGCTCCTTGCCGCCGTAGATGACTGCGGGGATCTGGCCCTCGCGACGGACAGCTCTGGCGGCCCCCTTGCCCACCTTCTCGCGTGCCGTCGCCGTGAGCTGATAGCTGGTGCCCATCGGACAACTCCTTGATGTTATGTGATAAACCCGCCGTATGGCGGGTCCGTGGCGCCGCGGTGCCTCCAGGGGTGTCGGCGCGGGAGCCGGCGCGTACATACACGAACCGCGCCAAGGCTGCAATTCCTGCGCTTCCGCTCGCGTTTGTGTGTCGCCGCCACTGACACAAACGGGTGCTATCGTCGGCGAGGCTCGCGGGGAACGGAACCGCAACAAAGCACAGGAGCGACCCATGCCCGAAATGAAGAATCCTTTCGTCTGGTACGAACTGATGACCACCGACGTCGCGGGGGCAGCCGCCTTCTACAGCGCCGTCGTGGGCTGGGAGGCGAAGGACTCCGGCATGCCGGGTTTCGACTACCGGCTGTTCCATAGCGGGGATGGCATGGTGGCCGGGCTGATGGCTCAGCCGGAGGACTCGAAGGCGGCCGGAAACCCGCCCGGCTGGCTGGGCTATGTCGGGGTGGCGGACGTCGACGCTGCGGCGGAGAAGGCGAAGTCGCTCGGGGCGACCGTCTATGTCGAGCCGCGCGACATTCCCGATGTCGGCCGGTTCGCGGTGATCGCCGATCCGCAGGGGGCCGTCGTCGCGCTGTTCGGCAGCAGCTCCGAGCCACCGCCGCGGGTGCCGATGGGGACCCCCGGCCAGATCGGTTGGAACGAGCTCTATGCCAGCGACTGGGAGAAGCTGTTCCCGTTCTACGAGGCGATGTTCGGCTGGGTGAAAAGCACCGCGGTCGATATGGGCGCCATGGGCACCTACCAGCTCCTCGGCGCCGCACCCGGTGCCGAAGGCTTCGGCGGCATGTTCAACAAGCCGCCGCAGGTGCCGGTCAATTTCTGGCTTTACTATTTCAGCGTGGACGCGATCGACGCCGCGGCGGATCGGGTCAAGGCGAACGGTGGCACGGTCTTGGTGGGGCCGATGGAGGTGCCCGGCGGCGCCTTCATCGTCCAGTGCCAGGATCCGCAGGGCGCCATGTTCGCGCTCACCGGGCCACGGAAGTAGCGTGGCTTCCGGGGAGGCCGCGTCGCGGTCTCCCCTCTGGGCTACCGGGTGCCGACCGCACCTTTCTCACGCAGGACTGATGCGCGCCTCGCAGGCGGAGGGCGGCGCTGTCCGCCGCCATCATCCCCGGCGAGCCGGGGATCGGAGGCGGCGCCTGATGGTGCCAAGGATTCCCGGCTTCGATCGCCTCTCGTCCAGCAAGCGGTCGAAGCCGTTTGCCGCCAAGGCCGCCGCGACCTCCTCGTAGTTGGCGATGCTGTCGCGCTGCGAGATACGACGCTGCCTGCGGAACGCACTCGTCAACGGCTTCGGCTCGAGGCCAAGAAAGTCGAGGACGCGCGGTATCGCCTTGCCGGATACGACGTCCTCGTAGAGCACGCGGTGGTAGGGAAACCGCCCCGACAGCTGCTGCTCGATCGCGGCTTCGTATGAGATGAACCTCTTGATGGCCGCCAGCAGATCCGCCGGGTCGAGCTCGATCCGCTCGATGTCATACGAACCACGGTCCGAGCGCCACGCGGCGTTCACCTGCGCGAGACGCATCGACAGATACTGGTCGAGCTTGTTCCTGCGCTCGATGTGAAGGAACCGATAGTGGCGCGCCTCGAGGGTCTCGAGAATGCCGCTCGGCAGGGGCAGCGAGCAGAACGCTAGCTTGAAACCGGCGACGGGTGTGCGGGCCGAGCCGATCGTCGCGTCGATGTGGGCAGCTACCTGGCTCGCCTCGCCCTCGGAGATCGGTGGGTGGGAGACGATCTCGGCCTTGCAGGAGGCATCCGGGTGCGAGTCGACGAGCCCCTGAAGGTAGCTCGAGCCCACCCGGCCGACGAAGGCAATTGCGAAATACGCCACTATCCCGTTCCGATTAGGTACTTTTGCCAATGTAGGATGACGATCGCTGCCAAGGGAAGGGCACGGAGCCTGGTGGTGAGCTGGCACCATCAGGGGCTCCGACGGCCGGCGAGCTAACGGGTGCTATATCCGGACGGAGATAGAGATGCCGGTTGCGCCAGGGGCGGCGACGGCAATCTCGCCGGATGGCGTGACGGCCGTCTCGATGGCCGCGACACGCTGGTGGCGATGTCCGACATGAAGACGGCGACGATCACCCAGCGCTTTGGTCATCGCTGATGTCCGGGGCGGAAAAGGGCCGGGGCG
>JAEVZM010000484.1 GCA_023392225.1 Pseudomonadota bacterium | reverse complement strand
GTCGCCGGCTTCTCCTTCGCCGATGTCGCGGATGCCGGCGTCGGGTTCTCGGTGGTGACGGTCGGCGACGACGGTGCCGCCGCGGCAGCGCTGGACCGGCTGGAAGCGCGCGCCATCGCGCTGAGGGAACAGGGCCTCGTGCCGGAGATCGACGTCGAGGAGGCGCTCGACCGGGCCGCCGCCTTCGCCGGCCGGGGGCCGGTGCTGCTGGTCGAGCCGTCGGACAATATCGGCGGCGGCGCGCCGGGCAATGGCACCGGCATCCTCCGGGCGCTGGTGCGCCGCGATGTCGCCAATGCCGGAGTCATCGTCAACGACCCGGCGGCTGTGGCCGCACTAGCCGGCGTGTCGCCTGGCGGCCGGGCGAGCGTCGCGATCGGCGGCAGGGACAACCCGTTCGACGAGGGGCCGGTGATGCTCGATGTCGAGCTGGTCTCCCGCAGCGACGGGCGGTTCGACCTAGAGGACCTCCACAGCCACCTCGTCGCCTCGCAGGGGCGGCACATCGCCATGGGGCCGTCGGCAGTGGTGCGCCATCGCGGCGTCACCATCCTCCTCACCACCCACAAGACGCCACCCAACGATCTCGGCCAGTGGCGGAGCCAGGGGATCGACCCGGAGGACCTCGCGATCATCGGCATCAAGGCCGGGGTGGCGCACCGCCGCGCCTATGACCCGATCGCGGCGGCGAGCTTCAATGTCGCAACGCCGGGGCCGTGCACCAGCGATCCGTCGGCATTGCCCTACCGGCGGATACGCCGCCCGGTCTTCCCGCTCGACCGCTAGCCTCTGTTGTTTGCGGTCCGGCTTCGGCCCACTGCCGTCCTCAGTGGGCGAAGATGTCGCCGTCTTCCCAGCCCGACAGGTCGAGCAGCGCCCGCGCCGGCAGGAAGCCGAAGCAGGCGTCGGCGAGCTCGGCGCGCCGCTCGCGCAGCAGCCGCCGGTCGAGCTCAGCCTTGAGGGCGTGCAGGTAGAGGACGTCGGAGGCGGCATAGGCGAGCTGGGCGTCGCTCAGCGTCTCGGCGGCCCAGTCCGAGCTCTGCTGCTGCTTGTTGAGGTCGATGTCGAGCAGGTCCTTGACCAGGTCCTTGAGGCCGTGCCGGTCGGTATAGGTACGGGTGAGCTTGGAGGCGATCTTGGTGCAGTAGACGCGCGAGGTCATCACCCCGAAGGTCTTGAACAGGAAGGCGACGTCGAAGCGCGCATAGTGAAAGATCTTGATCCGGCGGTTGTCGGAGAGGAGCGACACGATATTCGGCGCCTCGCGCTGGCCGGGGGCGATCTGGACCACGTCGGCACTGCCGTCGCCGGGCGAGAGCTGGACCACGCATAGCCGGTCGCGGGTAAGGTTGAGGCCGAGGGTCTCGGTGTCGATCGCGACGCGCTCGCCGTAGTGGAGGAGGTCCGGCAGGTCGCCCTTGTGGTAGCGTATGGTCATCGTCACCCTGATCTCGCACGTTGGATCCTGAAGTCGCCTTCATAGCGGCGCCTGGCCGAGAACGCGACCATCCTTTGCGGATGGAGCCGCTCGGCTCCCGTGACGAAGGCAAGTCCTCGGGGCCTGCCGAACGCCCGCCGGCCGCTGGCCGCGCTCTCCACATCGTGCCGGACCCGGGGACAACCCGTTGACAAGCATCGCGGCCCTCAATAGGTATCGGCGGCCCCTTGCCCAGGTGGCGGAATTGGTAGACGCGCACGGTTCAGGTCCGTGTGCCGCGAGGCGTGAAGGTTCGAGTCCTTTCCTGGGCACCATTCGGCTGTTCGCCGAAGCGCGGCAAAGATTGAAAGAATCAAGGTTTTCTGCGATATTGGCGCTGGGTTTGCCCGGCGTCGTTCGCATTTGTTCGCCCGCAGCCGGTGCAATGTGGGGGCCTTTTTGGGGGCCTTTCCAGATCGGCAGGAACAGATGGCGCTCACCGATCTCGCGGCGCGGAACCCAAGGCGCCGGGACTGGGGATAAAGGCTCCCCCGTCGCGGCTCCAGCCCCCTACATGCGCGACCGGCGAAGCGTGTCGGATGGCATTTCGCCAAATGTCTCGGCGTAGTTGCGCGCGAACCGGCCGAGATGACCGAAGCCGCACTCGATTGCGATGGTCGTGATCGAGTCGCCCTCCCTCGCGGCGGCAAGGCCTTCGCGTACCCTTTCCAGCCGGATTCTCCGGAGCATGCCAAGGGGCGTCCCTTCCGACACGTTCTCGAAGGCGACCTGCAGACGTCGGGCGCTGACGCCAAGGATCGCGGCCAGATCGCGCGTCGAGATCGCCTCGCGATACCGCTCGCGGATGACCTCCTCCGCCTGCCGCACCAAGACGTGATCGCGCCGCGACGGGCGCTTCGGGCCGGAGGCGGAATCCCCGTCATTTGCCAGGAGGGCGCCGAGCATCTCGCAGATCAGGACATCGGCCGCGTCGCGCGCCCGGACACTCGCGGCGAGAATGCTCGACGGGTCGCTGCCTTCTACGAAGAGATCGTCGAGAAGGCGCCCCAGAATGCGCGCCCGCGGGGAGCAATGCGTTCGCTTGAACATCCGTTCGATGGGAGCGGCCGGGAATCTCGGTCGATCCCCCGCCAGTCCGTCGACCCTGACCAGCGCACACTGCGCTTCGAACTGCCCACCGCCACCCCGCAGGACGTGGGTGGTCCTCCGGTTGGGCGTGAACAGCAGCATGTCGCCCTGCCCGGCGGAGAACGTCTCCGGTCCCGTCTCCACCACCATCCGGCCACGACGGATGAGGAGAACGGATATGTGCTCGGGCTCATCGAGTCGGACGGTGTGGCCGGTGGACTGGACCCGGACGAGCCGGGTATCGCCGAGGTGCCCGGTTTCGATGATGACACTGGCATCGTCGGCGTCATGCAGCGCGAAGGACTGCTCGTGCTCGAACATCTCCTCGCGCTCGATCTCGAGCCTGTCGCGATCGAGGCGATAGGTCGGCGCGAAGAGCCCCGCCCAAGTGTCGAAGCCGGCCGCGTCGAGCTTTCCCATCACCGATGTCCCGTCACGACGTCATGCTCCGGTCTTGATGCGGGTCCACGCCCGGTTCATCAGGCGGGTGAGATCCTCGCCGGGCGGCGGTACGACGAACAGGCGCTCCATCACCTCGGGCGGGGGGTAGATTCCGGGATCGTCGATGATCGCCGGGTCGAGCAGCGGCTGACTGGCCTTGTTGCCGTTGGCATACCGGACATAGTTCGACGCGGCTGCGATCACCTCGGGGCGGAGGATGAAGTCGAGGAAGCGATGCGCCGCTTCCGGATCGGGTGCATCGCGCGGGATCGCCATCTGGTCGAACCAGATCTGAGCCCCTTCATCGGGAACCGCGTAGGCGATGCGCCTTGGACTCTCGGCCTCAGCCGCCTTGTCGCGGGCGCCGAGGATATCTCCCGACCAGCCGAGGACGAGACAGGCTTCGCCCGAGACGAGGGCAGTGGCGTAGCCGCCCGAATCGAACTTGGCGACGTAGGGACGGATGGCGAAAACCAAATCCGCGGCCCGCTGCCAGTCGGCCTCGTCCTGGCTCGCCGGATCGAGGCCGAGATAGGCCATCGCCGCGGGCAGCACGGCGCCCGGCGTGTCGAGGAGATAGACACCGCAGTCGGCGAGCTTCGCGATCTGCGCCGGATCGAAGATCACGCCCCAGCTGTCGATCGTGTCGGTCCCGAGCCGCGCCTTCACCGCATCGACATCGTAGCCGATGCCGGTCGTGCCCCACATGTAGTTGATCGAATAGAGGCCGCCCGGATCGACGGCATCAGTCTGGCGCGTGACGGCATCCCAGAGGTTGCCGATGTTGGGCAGCAGCGTCTTGTCCAGGGGACGGTAGACCCCCGCCGCGATCTGGCGCGCGAGGTAGGGATCGCTCGGAACGACGACGTCGTAGCCGGAGTTGCCGGCGAGCAGCTTGGTCTCGAGGACCTGGTTCGAGACCAGCTCGTCATAGACGACCTTGATACCGGTCTCCTCCTCGAACTGGTCGAGGAGCTTCGGATCGATGTAGTCGGACCAGTTGTAGACCCGGACCTCTGCCGGCTGTGCCCACGTGGCTGCGCAGGCAACCATCGAGAATGCGACGGCCAGCACGAATACGCGCCCCAGTGTCCCCTCGCTGCCCGCCTTGCCGCTCCAGCTCCCCCCCCGATCGCCGCTCATCGCAACCGCCGCAGATGCAGTTGCCGGCACGATGGCACCCGAGTTCCCTAGTCAATTTGATCCTTCGCAAAACGGACAATATCCCTTCGCTATCCGCATTGCGAGCCGTTGCCTGGCATTGGTACGGCTGGTTGCAGGGCGGCCACGAGCCGCGGGTCATCCGCAGCGAGCGGAGCAATCCTCTTGGAGGTCTAGATGGTTGATTTCATTGGTACAAACGCGAACAATGCGACCCTGGGCGGCTATGACGATCAATACGGGGCCGGAGGTGACGACCTTCTTCGCGGGGACGCGACCGGTAAGGACCTCTATGGCGGTTCGGGCAACGACATACTGCTGGGGGGCGGCTCGTCGGCCAGCGGTTCGGGTACCGAGCAGGATCCAATCATCTTCACAACATTCCAGACCTCTCCGAACAACGTCATCGAAGGCGGCAGCGGCGACGACGTGCTTTATGGGGCCGGCGGTGACGACGTGCTCTACGGCGGATCGGGCAACGACTCCGGCGTGGTACAGATCGGTGGCGGCGAGATCCCGGGTAGTTTCTTCTACAAGGCAGGCATCTACGGCGGTGACGGTGACGACTCGCTCTACGGCGGCAAGGGCAACGACCTGCTCGACGGCGGCCTCGGAAAGGACCACCAGTATGGTGGACAGGACGCCGATACGTTCGTCTTCAACGACATCCTCGACTCGTCAAAGAAAAAGTCGCTGGCCGACGTCATCCATGACTTCGAGCACAAGCTCGACAAGATCGATCTATCCGGGATCGACGCCAACGAGACCAAGGCTGGCGACCAGGATTTCGACTACATCAAGAAGAAGAAGTTCTCGGACGAGGCTGGTGAGCTCCGCTACAAGAAGGGCTACCTGATGGGCGACACCGACGGCGACGGCAAGAAGGACTTCGCCATCAAGGTCGAGACCGACCTCCTGAAGCACGGCGACTACAAGCTCACCGGCAGCGACCTGATCCTCTGATCGCCCGCGGACGCGGCGCTGGCGGAGTATTCGATGCTCCGTCAGCATCCCGCGGACATCGGCCGTGTCGACCCAAGAAGAGTTCCGGAGCCTGTGATGAAGTCTCTTCTCGTACTGACGATGGCGGCCTGTCTCGCCGTGTTCCACGTCTCCGCCGGCAGCGCGGCGAATACCAGGGACGTGGTGGTCCACTTCCAGCCGGGATCGACCAGCGCAACGATGACCGACAAGCTCGGGTCGGAGCATGCCGTGCGCTACATTCTCGGCGCGAGGAAGAACCAGTTCCTGACGGTCAGTCTCCGCCCGGAAAACAAGCACACCTTCTTCATCATCTATGTGCCGGGCGGCGACATCCTCTACGAATCCTCGCAAGCCGGAAACGAGTATTACGGACAGCTCTTCAAGAACGGCGACCACGTGGTCGAGGTGTTCTACAAGGGCGAGCCGGGCACCAAGGGCCACTTCGCCATCGACTTCCAGATCGCCAATGGCCCGGGCGAGGCCGCGAACGGCGGGGGCGATTCCGGCATGCCGTCCAAGGACGAGCAGGCCTGCCTGCAGGCGGTGTCCCGGGAGACCAACAACGGCGACGTCGTAACGCTCCGGGTCGAGACGTCCGAGGCGAACAATGCCGTGATCGTCGGCGTCGGTCCCAACCGGGCGCCGTGGCAGTGCCTCGTCAAGAACGGCAAGGTCGCCGAGGTGATGTCGCTGACTGACGAGGGCGCATTGTAGCGCCCCTGGAACACGCAACGCGCATCAGGAAAGATCGGACCACGCATATGATCAAGACGCTTTTCGCTGCCGTTCTCGGCTCCGTCGCCGCCATGGGGGTCGCCCATGCCGGGATCCCGTTCTTCAACGCGACCTGCCCGACGGGGATCGAGGTCCATGCCGACGAAGGCGGCCCGATCTACATCAACGGCAAGGAAGCGACGCTCAAGGTCTATAACGACAAGGCCTATGACGCGAAGCACGGCCACGTCACCGTCTCGCTGACCATCAACCCCGACGGCTCGCCGTCGCTCAGCTACACCGGCAAGGGCGGCGCCAACGGCATCTGCACCATCGCCGACAGCACGATCCACGAGACCGGCAACGGCAAGGGCCACGGTCACAAGAACCAGGGCTGCCCGCCCGACATCAGCGAGGCGGACCGCTACAAGTATCCGGCCTGCAACTGATACCGCACGTCCAACGGGAGGACACGACGATGACCAGGATCGGCGCACTCGTCGCGCTCGTGCTGATGGCCGGCCTCGCCGGATGCTCCGAGGAGAAGCCTCC
>JAEVZM010000331.1 GCA_023392225.1 Pseudomonadota bacterium | reverse complement strand
GGTCGCCTGGTCGCCGACGATGTTGACGATCGGGCTCCGCGCGCGGCGGGCGTTGTGGAGGTTGGCGAGGCCGTTTGCGAGGCCGGGGCCGCAGTGGAGAAGCGTCGCGGCCGGCTTGCCGGTCATGCGGGCATAGCCGTCGGCTGCCCCGGTGGCGACGCCCTCGAAGAGCGCCAGCACGCAGTGAATGCCGGGCACGCGGTCGAGCGCGGCGACGAAGTGCATCTCGCTGGTGCCGGGATTGGCGAAGCAGGTGTCGACGCCGGAGGAGAGGAGCGTCCGGGCGAGGCTTTCGGCACCGTTCATCGCGCGACTCCGGGGATCAGGGCAGCCGCAGGATGCGGCAGGGCTCGCCCGGCTTTCCAGCCGGGGCGAAGGGGGGGCGGATGAGCAGGCAGTCGGCGGCGGCGAGCGTCGACAGCATCGAGCTGTCCTGCGGGCTGAGCGGCGTCACCTGCGGCAGGCCGGCGGCGGTGGCGACCAGCGTGGCGCGGACATAGGCCGGGCGCTTGTCGTTGGCGGCGATGTCGACGCCGAGCACCGCCGGCTCGGAGAGGTCCGGCGCCGGCGTACCGAGATAGGCCGCGACCAGCGGACGGAGGAACAGGAGGCCGCCGACGAGGGTCGACACCGGGTTGCCGGGAAGGCCGAGGACGCGGGCGTCCGGACCGTCGCCGACCGGCACGGTGCCGAACATCAGCGGCTTTCCCGGCCGCATGGCGATCTGCCAGAAGTCGAGCCGCATGCCCACGGCCTCGAGCGCGACGCGCGCGAGGTCATGGTCGCCCACCGAGGCGCCGCCGAGGGTGACGACGATGTCGGCGGGAACCGCCACGGCACGGCGGACCACCTCGGCGATCGCGCCGATGTCGTCGCCGACGATGCCGAGATCGTGCGGGACGCCGCCGAGCGCGCTGACCAGCGCGGCGAGGCCGGTGGCGTTCGAGGCGACGATCTGGTCGGGTCCGGTGGGCGCTCCCGGCGGCACCAGCTCGTCGCCGGTGGCGATGATTGCGACCCGCGGCCGGGCCCGGACTTCGAGGGTCCCATGGCCCATGGCCGCGGCAAGCGAGAGCTGGCGCATGCCGAGCCGCGTTCCGGCCGGAAGGAGCACCTCACCGTCCGCGAAATCGAGGCCGCGCCGGCGGACATGACGCCCGGGCTGGGCCGCCTCGGTGACACGGATGATGTCGCCGTCGCGCGCCGCATCCTCCTGGATGAGGATCGTGTCAGCCCCGTCTGGCACCGGCGCGCCGGTGAAGATGCGGACCGTCTCGCCCCGGCCGACCGAACCGTCGAAGCCGTGGCCGGCGGCGGCCATGCCGACGACCCGGAACTCCGCTCCGAGCGTGGCATCGGCGCCATGGAGGGCGTAGCCGTCCATCGCCGAGGCGGGGAAGGGCGGCTGGGTGCGGCGGGCGGCGAGGTCGGTGGCGAGCACCCGGCCGGCGGCCTCGGCGATCGGCACCGTCTCGGCGGACAGCGGCGCGACGCCCGCGGTGACCCGGGCGATGGCCTCAGCGACCGGGAGGAGGCTCATGACGCCTCCTTCCTCCAGGCTCCCGAGCGGCCACCGCTCTTCTCGAGGAGGTGGATGCCGGTGATCGACATGCCGCGGTCGAGCGCCTTGGCCATGTCGTAGATGGTGAGGCAGGCGACCGAGACGGCGGTGAGCGCCTCCATCTCGACCCCGGTCTTGCCGCTGACCTTGGCTGTCGCGCGGACGCGGAGGCCGGGCAGATCTTCAAGGACGTCGATCTCGACCGCGACCTTGGTCAGCGCCAGCGGATGGCAGAGCGGGATGAGCTCCGATGTGCGCTTGGCGGCCATGATGCCGGCGAGGCGGGCGGTGCCGATGACGTCGCCCTTCTTGGCGTCGCCGGCGCGGATCGCTTCGAGCGTCTCGGGTGCCATCACCACCGCGCCCTCGGCGACGGCGACCCGTTCGGTCACCGCCTTGTCGCCGACGTCGACCATGTTGGCGGCGCCGGTCCGGTCAAGATGCGTGAGGCCTTCGTCGCTCATGCCGAGACCGGGACGCCGAGAAGCGTGGCCGTGGCCGCCGCGACGTCGTCCTGCCGCATCAGGCTCTCGCCGACGAGCAGCGTGTCGATGCCGGTGGCAGCGAGCCGCGCGACGTCGGCCGGGGTGAAGATGCCGCTCTCGCCGACGATGATGCGATCCTTCGGCACCAGCGGCGCCAGCCGCTCGGACACGGCGAGCGAGGTCTCGAAGGTGCGGAGGTCGCGGTTGTTGACGCCGACGAGGCGCGAGCGAAGCCGGAGCGCGCGGTCGAGCTCGGGCTCGTCATGGACTTCGATCAGCACGTCCATGCCATGGCCGAGCGCGGCATCCTCGAGCGCCACGGCTTCGTCGTCGGTGACGCCGGCCATGATGATCAGGATGCAGTCGGCACCCATCGCCCGGGCTTCGTCCACCTGGTAGGGCTCGTAGAGGAAGTCCTTGCGGAGCACCGGCAGGTCGACCGCGGCGCGGGCCGCGACCAGATACTCCGGCGCTCCCTGGAAGAACGGGCCATCGGTGAGGATCGACAGGCACGTCGCGCCGCCCTGCGCATAGGCGCGGGCAAGCGCGGGCGGGTCGAAGTCGGCGCGGATCAGGCCCTTCGACGGGCTCGCCTTCTTGATCTCGGCGATCAGCGCCGTCCGGCCGGCGGCGATCGCAGCCTCGATGGCGCGGAGGAAGCCGCGCGGCGGCGGTGCATCCTTGGCGCGGGCGGCGATCTCGGCCGGCGGCACGGCGGCCTTGGCGGCGGCGATCTCGGTGCGCTTCGAAGCTTCGATCTTGCGAAGGATATCGGTCATCGGGCGGCTTCGGCCTTACGCATTGGAGACGGCGACCAGGAGGTCGAGCTTGTCGGCCGCACGGCCGGAATCGATCGAGTCGGCCGCGAGCCTGACCCCCTCGGCGAGGTCGGCTGCGACGCCCGCCACCACCAGCGCCGCGCCGGAATTGAGGAGGACCGTGTCGCGATAGGCGCCCTTGGCGCCGCGCAGCACGACGCGAAGCGCCTCGGCATTGTGGGTGGCGTCGCCCCCCTTGATCGCTTCGACGGGAGAGATCGGCAGGCCGACCTCCTCGGGGCTGATCGTGAACACGGTGACCTTGCCATGCTCGAGCGCGGCGACCCTGGTCTCGCCCGCCGGCGAGATCTCGTCGAAGCCGCCGGCGCCGTGGACCACCCAGGCGCGCTCGGCACCGAGCGTGCCGAGAACCTTGGCGAGCGGCTCCACCCAGTCGGGCGAGAACACGCCGAGGAGGTAGCGCTTGACGCTTGCCGGGTTGGACAACGGGCCGACCAGGTTGAAGACGGTGCGGAAGCCGAGCTCCGCCCGCGCCGGCCCGACATGCTTCATCGCCGCATGATGCGCCGGCGCGAACATGAAGCCGATGCCGGCCTCACGGATGCAGCGGGCGATGTCCTCGGGGGGCAGGTCGATCCTGACCCCGAGCGCCATCAGCGTATCCGCCGCGCCGGACCGCGAGGAGAGGGCCCGGTTGCCGTGCTTGGCGACGGGCACGCCGGCGCCGGCGACGACGAAGGCCGAGGCGGTCGAGATGTTGTAGCTGCCGGTTGCATCGCCACCTGTGCCGACCACGTCGATGGCATTTGCCGGGGCCTCGACTGCCAGCATCTTCGCCCGCATGGTGGCCACTGCGCCGGCGATCTCGTCGACGGTCTCGCCGCGCATCCGGAGCCCGGTGAGGAAGCTGCCGATCTGCGCCGGCGTCGCCTCGCCCGACATGATGACGCCAAAGGCGTCCTCGGCCTCGGCGCGGGACAGCAGCTGGCCGGCAGCCACCTTGCCGATGATGGTCTTGAGGTCGGGCATGGCTGTCTTCCTGCTAGGCGACGGCGGTATAGGCGCGCTGGCGGGCGTTCCACTCGGCCGCGAGGTCGAGGAAATTGCGCAAGAGCTGGTGGCCGTTCTCCGAGGCGATCGACTCCGGGTGGAACTGGACGCCGTGGACCGGATAGGCGGTGTGCATGACGCCCATGATCACGTCGTCGTCGGCGCTGGCCGTGACCTCGAGCACCGGCGGCAGGCTGTCCGGCGCGATGGTCAGCGAGTGATAGCGGGTGGCGAGGAAGTCGTTGTTGATGCCGCGGAACACCGACTTGCCGCCGTGGTGGATGGTGCTGACCTTGCCATGCATCAGCGACGGCGCGCGGACGACGCGCCCGCCATAGACCTGGCCGATCGCCTGGTGGCCGAGGCAGACGCCGAGGATCGGGATCTGCGGGCCGGCGGTCTCGATCAAGTCGAGGCAGATGCCGGCCTCGTTGGGCGTGCAGGGGCCGGGGGAGAGGACGATCGCATCCGGCCGCATCGCCATCACATCGTCGACGCTCACCTTGTCGTTCCGCCGCACGTCGAGCTCGGCCCCCAGCTCGCCGAGGAAATGGACGAGGTTGTAGGTGAAGCTGTCGTAGTTATCGATGACGAGGACGCGCATTGGCAGGGTTCCGGATCGCAAGCCTTTCTCTCTCATTTTCGAGGGGATGAGGCAATGCCCGGGCCAGCCGGCCGCGGGCCGGCCGAGGGAGGCGTTGCTAGGCGCGTCCGAGCCGGCGCCGGCCGAGGGCAAGAGCGAGCAGGCCGCCGGCCGCGCCGGCGAGCACAGCGACGACCGCGACCGGCCAGAAGGCGAGGAGGATGCTGCCGCTGACCCAGCCACCGTCGCCGGCGACGAGCGATTGCAGCATGTCGAGCAGGAAGGCGCCGACCAGCGGTGCGCCGGCACCCGCGACCAGGGCCCCGGTGAGCGTCGGCAGCCCGCTTCGTGCAGCGAAGGCCCGCCACATCAGGTAGGCGTAGAGCGCTGCGGCGGCGACGCCGGCGAGGGTGATGGCCGCGAACGGCATTCGCGCCATCGTCAGGCCGAAGAACGCGTAGGCGAGGGCGAGCACGACCAGCGCCGAGGTGCAGGCGACGATCCGGGCGCCAGTCCGGCCCGCACCCTTCCGGGTCTGACCGGGCGCGGTCATGCCGGGCCGGCTACTGCCCCCGTCCGACGCGGGAGGCGAAGCGGATGGCCTCCTCCGCGGCACGGAACAGGGCGCGCGACTTGGCGACGCATTCCTCATGCTCCTTCTGCGGCACGGAATCGGCGACGATGCCGGCACCGGCCTGCACGTACATCTTGCCGTCGGCGATGATCGAGGTGCGGAGGATGATGCAGGAATCCATGTCGCCATTGGCGGTGAAGTAGCCGACGCAGCCGGCATAGATGCCGCGCTTCTCGACCTCGAGCTCGTCGATGATCTCCATTGCCCGGACCTTGGGCGCGCCCGACACGGTGCCGGCCGGGAAGCCGCCGGCGAGCGCCGACAGCGCGTCGTGGCCCTTGCCGAGCTTGCCGACCACGTTCGAGACGATGTGCATCACGTGGCTGTAGTACTCTGGGAAATACGAGGCGGTGACCTTGACCGAGCCGATCTCGGCGACGCGGCCAACGTCGTTCCGGCCGAGGTCGAGCAGCATCAGGTGCTCGGCCCGCTCCTTGGGGTCGGCGAGCAGCTCGGCCTCGAGCGCCCGGTCGTCCTCCGGCGTGGCGCCGCGCGGGTGGGTGCCGGCGATCGGCCGGATGGTCACCTCGCCGTCCTTGACCCGCACCAGGATCTCCGGGCTCGACCCGGCCACCGCGAAGTCGCCGAAATCGAGATAGTAGAGATAGGGCGAGGGATTGACCCGGCGAAGCGCCCGGTAGAGCGCGAAGGGCGGCAGCGTGAACGGCGCCTCGAAGCGCTGCGACAGCACCACTTGGAAGATGTCGCCGGCCGAGATGTACTCTTTGGCCCGGGCCACCATGTCGAGATAGCGCTCGGGCGGGGTGTTGGAGACGACCGGCACGTCGAGGGCGACCTCGGTTTGGCGGGCGGTCTTGTCGAGGCTCGCGTCGAGCGTGTCGACCACGGCGGACAGCCGCTCCGCGGCACGGGCATGGGCCTGCGCGGCGGTGACGCCCGGGGCCGGGCGAACCGGGGTGACGACGGCGATCTCGTCGCGCACCGCGTCGAAGACGACGACCACCGTCGGGCGGATCAGCATCGCGTCCGGGAAGCCCAGCGCATCAGGCGGCGGCGGCCCGAGCGTCTCCATCTCGCGCACCATGTCGTAGCCGAGATAGCCGAAGATGCCGGCGGCCATCGGCGGCAGGCTCTGGGGGAGCGTCAGGCGGGATTCGGCGATGATGGCGCGGAGCGCCTCGAGCGGCCGGCCGGGCAAGGTCTCGAAGCCCTTGTCCCCCGCCGGGGCACGATCGACCTCGGCGCGACCATCCTTGACCCGGAAGATGAGGTCGGGGTCGAAGCCGATGATCGAGTAGCGGCCCCGGACGGCGCCGCCCTCGACCGATTCGAGCAGGAAGCAGTTGGCGCGGCCGGCCGACAGCTTGAGCATCGCCGAGACCGGCGTCTCGAGGTCGGCGACCAGGCGCGTCCACACGACGCCCGGCTCGCCGGACTCGTAGGCGCGGGTGAAGGCGTCGTCGGAAGGCTCGATCAGCATGGCGCGTCCGCTTGCCTCAGAGGCTCGGCCGGAACGAGCTGATTGCCGACTGCAGCGCCGCCTGGTTCACGGTGACGCCGAGCTGCTGCTGGAGCTGGTAGACGTAGGTGGTGAGCAGGTCGTTGGCGAACTCGCCCGAGAACTGCTGCTGGGCCTGCTCGAGGTCCGGTGCGCCGGCGACGTAGGGCGGCACCGTCACCGCGGTAGTGACCACCACGATCCGCGATCCATTGTCGCCGTCGGCGACCGCGG
>JAEVZM010000356.1 GCA_023392225.1 Pseudomonadota bacterium | reverse complement strand
GCCGTAGGCCACGAAGATTTCCTTTGCCATGGTCGCTAATCGCCCTCCCGGATGGATTGCCTTAGGAGACCATCCTAGGCGGGCTGCGCGCCGGCGCGATGCATGGAGTTTGGGCAGCCGCGTGTTGCGGAATGGTCACTGGCCGCGCAGGGCCATGTCGTCGCGATGGATCATCTCGCTACGGCCGGCATAGCCGAGGATCTGTTCGATCTCGGCGCTCTTGTGGCCGGCGATGCGCTCGGCATCGGCGGCGTCATAGGCGACCAGCCCGCGGCCGATTTCCTCGCCCGCCGGGCCGAGAATGGCGACGGTGTCGCCGCGCTCGAAGCGCCCGGCGATGGCGCGCACGCCCGCCGGAAGCAGGCTCTTGCCGCTCCGGAGCGCCTTCACCGCACCCTCGTCGACGGTCAGCGCGCCGCGGGTCTCGACGCTGCCGGAGATCCACATCTTCCAGCCCTTGACCGGCGTCTTGTCGGGCAGGAACCAGGTGCAGCGCGCCCCCTCGGCGACCCGGCGGAGCGGGTGCTTCTCGTGGCCGTGGGCAATCAACATGGTGGCGCCGGCAGCGGTGGCGATCTTGCCGGCCTCGACCTTGGTCTTCATGCCGCCGCGCGACAGCTCCGACCCGGCGCTGCCGGCCATCGCCTCGATCTCCGGCGTGATCCGCTCCACCATCGGCAGGAAGCGGGCGTTCGGATTGGTCGCCGGCGGCGCGGTGTAGAGGCCGTCGATGTCGGAGAGCAGCACCAGGAGGTCGGCATTGGTCATGGTGGCGACGCGGGCGGCGAGCCGGTCGTTGTCGCCGTAGCGGATCTCGCTGGTGGCGACCGTGTCGTTCTCGTTGATGATCGGGATGGCGCCGAGCTTGAGCAGCGTGCCGATGGTCGAGCGGGCGTTGAGGTAGCGGCGCCGTTCCTCGGTGTCGCCGAGGGTGAGGAGAATCTGCCCGGCGGTGAAGCCATGGCGCTGCAGCGTCTCGGCCCAGGCCCGGGCGAGGGCGATCTGGCCGATGGCGGCGGCGGCCTGGCTTTCCTCGAGCTTGAGCGGCCCGCGCGGAAGGTCGAGGACGCGGCGGCCGAGGGCGATGGCGCCGGAGGAGACGACGAGCAGCTCGCGCCGTCCGGCGGCGAGCGAGGCAAGGTCGGCGCCGAGCGCGTCGAGCCAGTCGGTCTTGAGGCCGTGCTGGTCGACCAGCAGCGCCGAGCCGATCTTGACGACGATGCGGCGGAAGGATTCGAGTTTCGGGGTCACGGATGCGCGGGCCTGATGTCGGGATGGGCGAAGTCCGTACGCTTGTAGAGAAGCGGCACGTCCTGCACCCGCGCCACGGCATAGGCCAGACAGTCCCCGAAATTCAACTAGGCACGATGGCCGCGACCATCTTAGGGGAGCGCGTCTGCCTGCAAATCACGGCTGCCAGCCGCCATCCTCCTCGGCGGGCACCTCGTTGAGATCCGCCTTGGCGGCGCTCGCGATCTCGCGGGCGAGCATCTGCAGCGCCTGGTCGACGCCCTCGCCGGAGACCGCGGAGAGGACGAGAGGCTCCTGCCCGGCGGCCTTCTTCAGCGCCTTGAGCTTCTTCTTCCGCTCCTCGGGAGAGAGCGCATCGACCTTCGACAGGGCGACGATCTCCGGCTTGTCCTCGAGCCCGTGTCCATAGGCGTCGAGCTCGCCGCGGACCACCGCATAGGCCTCGGCGACGTCCTCGCCGGTGCCATCGACGAGGTGGAGCAGCACCCGGCAGCGCTCGACATGGCCGAGGAAGCGGTCACCGAGGCCGGCGCCCTCGTGGGCGCCCTCGATCAGCCCGGGAATGTCGGCGATCATGAACTCGCGCCCGTGGCTCCGGGCGACGCCGAGGCCGGGGTGGAGCGTGGTGAAGGGATAGTCGGCGATCTTTGGCCGGGCAGCGGAGACCGTCGCAAGGAAGGTCGACTTGCCAGCATTGGGCAGGCCGACGAGGCCGGCATCGGCGATCAGCTTCAGGCGCAGCCAGATGGCGCGCTCCTCGCCGGGGAGGCCCGGGTTGAAGCGGCGCGGCGCGCGGTTGGTCGACGACTTGAAATGCGCGTTGCCGAAGCCGCCATTGCCGCCCTTGGCCAGCCGCACCCGCTGGCCGAGGGTGTCGAGGTCGGCGATCAGCGTCTCGTTGTCCTCGTCGAAGATCTGGGTGCCGACCGGCACCTTCAGCGTCACGTCGGCGCCGCCGGCGCCGGTGCGCTCGCGACCCATGCCCTGCTGGCCGTTCTGTGCCTTGAAATGCTGCTGGTAGCGGTAGTCGATCAGCGTGTTGAGCCCGTCGACGCACTCCGCCCAGACGTCGCCGCCGCGGCCGCCATTGCCGCCGTCCGGTCCGCCGAACTCGATGAACTTCTCGCGGCGGAACGAAAGGCCACCGTTCCCTCCGTCGCCGGAGCGGATGTAGACCTTGGCCTGGTCGAGGAATTTCATGAGAACGGGTCCGGGGTTAGAGGAATCCCAGACATCTAGTCTTCCGACGCGCCAAAGCCAACCGGCGGCCTTCGCTTCACCTCTTCAGGCCAATTGCGACCTATAGGACGAAGTCTCCCTTGCCGAGGTCCACCGCGCCGGCGACATGGATCTGGAAATCGGCCTTGCCGTCCCCGTCGGTGTCGCCGCGGAGCCGGTCGTTGGCGTAGCGGAGCTCGCCGGCCTTTCCGGAGAAGCCGTGGTCCTCCACATAGTGGAAGGCTTGGTTGCCTCCCTTGTGCTGGTTGGCATCGATCCGCGACAGATCAATGCGATCTCCGGCCGTGAAGTCGGTGATCGTGTCGGTATGGCCGGCGCCTGGCTTGCTGTCCTTCAGCTTGAACCGGAAGGTGTCGTCGCCGAGGCCGCCCGTGAGCACGTCCGCCTGCCTGCCGCCGACCAGGATGTCATTGCCCTCGCCGCCGTCGAGAAAGTCCTTCCCCTTGTCGCCGAACAGACGATCGTTCCCTGCCTCTCCGAAGAGGCCGGCCGGAAGCAGGGAATAGAGGGGCGGACCGACCTCGTTCGAAGACGTGGGGACGAGGATCTCGCCGCTCTCGCTCCCGCCATTGCCGTGGAGAACGTCGTCGCCGTCTCCGCCGTGGACTGCGTCGCGCCCCTTGCCGCCAAAGACGCGGTCGTTGCTGCCTCCGCCATCGACGCGGTCGTTGCCACTATCGCCGAAGACGCGGTCCTCGAGGTAACCGCCCCGCGCGTTGTCGCTGCCGGCGTCGCCATGGACGAGACCGAAGGTCTCCGGCGTGTAGGGGTGCATGTAAACGATGTCGTCGCCGGCCCCGCCATAGATCTCGCCATAGCCGGCGACGCTCATCTGGAGCTCGTCATTGCCGGCGTTGCCGTACATGAAGCTGTAGCCGAAGTCGCCGATATCGTTGTCCGGCGTGCCGTTGAACGTCGTTGCCATCTGTCTCGAGCCTCGAGCTTGAAGGCGGAACACAACACGGGCGCGCGCCAGGCGACCATGACGCGCTTCACAGAATAGAATCGGCACGTCGCGTGTTGGAGCGCTCGCCTCGAACCCGTCGCGGCCCGGACCAGAAGAGCCGATGGCCCGCACCCGGATGAGGGGCCACATCGCGTTGCCGGCCGGCCCCGGCGCGCCAGAGGCGCGACCGGCATCATGTGGCGCGCCCGCTCAGGCGTGCTTCTTCATCTCGATCCGGATGCCGTGCAGCGTCTTGCCCGAGGCATTGTGGACGCGCCCGGGCGGCTGCGGCGCCATGTGGACGATGAGACAGCCCTTGCCGTCCCAAGCCTGCACCGCCTGCATGACGTCCCGGTTCGGGGGCAGGGGCGTGCCGTCCGGGGCGATGTCGTGGATCGGCCCCTGCACCTGGTCGAAGACGAAGACCGACGGCCAGCGGTGATGATGGACCGGTTCCTCGTCGGCGTGCTCGAGCGTCACCTCCAGCACGCGGAGGCTCTCGTTTTCGAACAGCACCTTGTGGTGCCGGGGCGCGGCCACGACGGCGTCGAGCGCCGGATCCCATGTGGCCGGGTCCCCTGTGGATGGATCGGATTTCGAAGGCTCCTGGGTCATGCATTCCTCCCGACATGCCCGAACGCATCAAAGTCCAATAGGATCGGTCCAATTCATTGATTGGATCGATCTAAATCAAAATGACACCGACCAAGGCGCGCGTCAAGCGCGCTTGGATCGCTCCAAGACTTGGGCTAGGACGAGGGGCAGGAGTGCGAATCGTGGCCAGGCTCATCGATGTCGCCCGTGTCGCCGGCGTGTCCCGGAGCACGGCGTCAAACGTGTTCAACAATCCCGGCATCGTCCGTCCCGCCTTGCGCGAACGGGTCGAGGCGGCCGCGCGGGCGCTGGGCTATGCTGGTCCCGATCCCAAGGGCCGGCTGCTCCGCGCTACGTCGCCGCTCAACTCCATCGCCGTCCTGCCGCCGTCGAACTGGGGGGTCGGGGATGCCGTGCGCAATCCCGTCTTCAGCCAGTTCATCGGTGGCGTTGGCGAGGCCTGCGACGCGGCGGGCGCCAGTCTCGCAATCATCTCCGACCGGCCGGGCGAGCACCGCATCCGCGACGCTCTGGTCGACGGCTTCATTTTCGCCCGCGTCGAGCATCTCGACGAGATCGAGCCTGCCCGCCTGCGGCGACTACCCATCTCGGTGATCGACTTCGATCCCGGGCCGGAGATCGGCGCGGTGCGGGTCGATACCCGGTTCGGCGCGCGCGAGGCGGCGCGTCACCTCATCGCGCTGGGCCACCGCCGGTTTGCGATCATGTCGTTCCTGCGCGGCAAGGGGTCGGCATTGCTTCACCCGCCCGCCGCGGGCCGGCGCCTCGAGGCGGCTGGCGCGCCGACCGACCAGGAGAAGTACCTCGGCTATGCCGAGGCCCTCGCCGAGGTCGGGCTGTCCGCCGACGCCGTGCCCATGGTGCAGGCCGACCCCGCGGACCCCTATGCGGCGCGGATGCTCCTCGACGTCGCGCCCGAGGCGACGGCGATCCTGTCGATGTCGGTGATGCAGGCGATGGCGGTGATCACGGAAGCGCGGCGCCGCGGCCTGGCGGTGCCGGAGGATCTGTCGGTGGTCGGGCACAACGACACGCCGGAGGCGGCGCGGTTCCTGCCCGCGGTGACCACCGTCGACGGAATGAGCGCCGAGAAGGGCCGGCGCGCCGCCCGGCTGGTGTTCGAGGGCGGCCCGCCGCGCCACGAGTTGCTCAGGCCGGCGCTGATCCGCCGCGAATCCGCGGGACCCGCGCCCCGGCGCTAATGCCCCCCGTCGGCGCCACGTGGAGGCCGGAGCCTAGTAGAGCTTGTCCCGCGTATTCTCGACCAGCATCTGCTCGACGTCGGCCAGCCGCTCCTCCAGCTTGCCGTGGGCGATCAGGGCCTCGCCGAGGGTGGGGACCCCGGTCGTGTCCGGCCAGCCGTCCGGCTCCCAGAGATGCGAGCGGACCATGCACTTGGCGCAATGGAACATCACCCGCTCGGCCGAGACGACGAGGACGTGGTCGGGGACCTTGCCCTTCACCGCGAGCGACTCGCGAAGGTCCGCGTCGCGCACGATCTGCGCCGTGCCGCTGACCCGGAGAGTATGGCGGATCGTCGGTACGACGAAGATCACCGCGACCTGCGGGTTCTCGAGGATGTTCCTGAAGGAATCGAAGCGGTTGTTGCCAAGGCGGTCGGGGATCGCGAGGGTCTTCTCGTCGAGCACCCGGACGAACCCCGCCGGATCGCCTTTCGGCGACACGTCCATCTCGCCGCTCCGGCGCGCCGTGGCGACGACGACGAAGGGGCTCGCGGCGATGAAG
>JAEVZM010000320.1 GCA_023392225.1 Pseudomonadota bacterium | reverse complement strand
CTGCCGCCGTTCCTGATCCTCTGCGCGCTGACACTGATCAGTGCGGTGGTCGCGGCGGTGGCAGGGGCCGCCGCGCTCCGCGTCAGTCTGGAGTAGACCCGTCCCGGCAGGGGACCAGGACCTGGCGCTGGTCCATGTTGCTCAGTACCAGCGCGTCGCCCTCGAACTCGACGAGCATCCGTGGGCGCGAGCTTCCGTCGTCGGTGCTGCCGGAGAGGCCCTTGTCCTCGATCGCCCAGTGACCGGTTTCAGTCCGCGCCGCCTGCGTCAGGATGAAGGTGCCATCGGCCGCGAAGGCGAGGCGCCCATTGTGGCACGACGCCTCCGACCCCCATGCGCCGACGATGCGCGCGCTCAACTCCGCATCGGTCGCCGCGAAGGCGGCCGACAGCGGAGGTATGACGGCGAGAAGGGCGATGGCGGTGACGATCCTGCGCATACCTGCGGCTCCTCCCGTGGCGAAGGCTCGGGCCCGGCTATTCCGGGCAGCGGATGAAGGTCTCCTTGCGCGGGCCGCCCTTGGGGTCGCCCATCACCAGCTTGTTGCCCTCGATGGTGACGGTCGACACCGGCTGGTCGGAGGCGGTGATGACGCCGTCCGAGATCGACCAGGTGCCGGTCTCGGGATCGTCATCGGGACGCACAATGGCGTAGGTGCCGTCGGCATTGAAGGTCAGCGCGCCTTCGGCGCAGGTCTCGTCCGGGCCCCAAGGGCCGACGATCTGCTGCTTGAGCTCGTCGTCGGTGGCGGCGAGGGCCATCGCGGCGGAGGCAGCGAGGGCGAAGGCGGCAACGGTCATTCTCAACATGGACGTCTCTTCCCTTTCTGATCTCGTCGGTCTTGAACGGAATCGCCGTTCAGTCGCGGCATCGGATGAGCGTGTACTCGAAGGTCTGGCCCTTGTCCGAACCAGTGAAGGTGACCGTGTCGTCGTCGCCGAAGACGACGGTGGTGTCGGGCTCCGGGTTACCCACGTCCTTGATCAGGCTGAGCACGCCATCCGAGAACGACCACTTGCCCGGCTGGTCCTGGTCGGTGCCGGGGCGGTCGAGCAGGTAGCTGCCATCGGGGTCGAAGGCGACCGACCAGGCGGCGCATTCGGCATTCGGGGCCCAGGTGCCTGCGAGCTGCTGGCTCAGCTCGTCATCGGTGGCGGCAAGGGCCAGCGTGGCGGAGCCAGCGAGGGTGATGGCGGCGATGGCAGTCCTCAGCATCGGATGTCGTACTCCCTTCTTCGGTTCGGTTTGTGAAACGGGGGTCACCGATCGGTTCCGGCAATGCGCGAGCCTCTGATCGAACGATTTGCGGCGCTCCCCGGCGCCCAACGTCGCCGTGGCGTCGCCGCCGACGATCGTGGCGGCATATCGGGATGCGGATCGCGCGGGCAGGGCGCGGCGGTCAGCTCGGGCAGGGGAAGAAGTCGGCGGACTGCGCGCCGCCCGCTTCCGAGATCGTCATCTTTCCGTCGGCAAAGCTGACCGAGGCCTCGGGCTGCGCGCTGCCATCGGCACGGGTGCCGTTGAGCATGCCGCCGGCGATGCTCCAGGTGCCGGTCTGCGTATCGAGGCCGGGCCGGGTAAAGGCGAAGCTGCCATCGGCGGCGAAGCTGAGCGAGCCGGTCGAGCAGGTTTCGTCCTGGCCCCAGGCGCCGACGATCTGCTGCCGGAGCTCCTCGTCGGTGGCGGCCTGGGCGAAGGAAACCGAGGCGGCAACCAGCAGAATCGTCAAGGCGGGTCTGATCATCGATCGGGGTCCGTGTGTGCTTCGGGGGAACTCGGATTGGCCCGAGAAACTAGGCGGTATCGAGGCGCTTGGCTATGGTCGATGCGGCGACGCGCCATGGTGCTGCGCCATTGCCGGACGGCAGGCGGGCCCTTAATAGAAGGCCATGCCGGTTGTGAACCTCGCAAATCCGACCCGTTTTCTCGCCTTCTCCGGGCGGCTCCTGCCGTTTTTGTGGGGCGTGACGGTCCTCGTCCTCGGCTGGGGGCTGTACCTGACGTTTTTCGTCGCGCCGGCCGACTACCAGCAGGGCGAGATGGTGCGGATCATGTTCATCCACGTGCCCTTCGCCTGGCTGGCGATGGCCTGCTACGGCGTGATGGCGATCGCAGCGCTCGGCACGCTGGTCTGGCGCCATCCGCTCGCCGACGTCCTGCAGAAGAGCGCTGCGCCGATCGGTGCCGCCTTCACCTTCCTCGCGCTGGTCACCGGCTCGCTGTGGGGCAAGCCGACCTGGGGCACCTACTGGGTGTGGGACGCCCGGCTGACCTCGGTGCTGATCCTGTTCCTGATCTATCTCGGGCTGATCGCCCTGTGGCAGGCGGTCGAGGATCCCGGCAAGGCGGCGCGGGCCGCGGCGATCCTCACCCTGGTGGGGGCGGTCAACCTGCCGATCATCAAGTTCTCCGTCGACTGGTGGAACACGCTGCACCAGCCGGCGAGCGTCTTCCGGCTGGACGGGCCGACGATCCATCCCTCGCTGCTGTGGCCGCTCCTGATCATGGCGGTGGGCATGACGCTCCTGTTCGCCGCGCTGCTGCTCATGGCGATGCGGAACGAGATCCTCCGCCGCCGGGTCCGCGCCATGCAGATCGTCGCCGCCGCCGCATGATCGCCGAAGGCACCCATGCCGGGTTCATCCTGGCCGCCTATGCGGTGACTGCCGTCGTGCTGGTCGGCATATTTGCCTGGATCGTCCTCGACGGCCGCAGCCAGCGCCGCCGCATCGCCGACCTCGAAGCCCGCGGCATCCGGCGGCGCTCGTCGGGGAGCAAGCCGTCATGACCGAGCCTTCGATGGAGCCTTCGACCGGCCCCGGGGCCCCCCCGGCCGATCCGGCGCCGGAGTCGGTGCCGCGCAGCCGCTCGCGGCTCCTCTTCTTGGTGCCGCTCGCCATCTTCGTCGCGCTCGCGGCGATCTTCCTCATCCGGCTCGAGACGGTGGGCAACCCGGAGGCCATCCCCTCGGCCCTCGTCGGCAAGCCGGCGCCGGAGTTCGACCTGCCGCCGCTTGCCGGGATGGATCGCCCGGGGCTCGCGACCGCCGACCTCAAGGGCCCGGTGACGGTCGTCAACGTCTTCGCCTCGTGGTGCGGGCCGTGCCGGCTAGAGCATCCCCAGCTGATCGAGCTCGCCAAGGACGATCGCATTCGCCTCGTCGGCATCAACTACAAGGACGTGACCGCCAATGCCGTCGCGTTCCTCGACGAGCTCGGCGATCCCTATGCCGCGATCGGGGTCGATTCCACCGGCCGGACCGCGATCGACTGGGGGGTCTACGGCGTGCCCGAGACCTTCATCGTCGATGGCGAAGGGGTGATTCGCTACAAGCACATCGGCCCGATCGACCGGGGTGCGCTCGATACCGCCATCCGTCCGGCCATTGAGAAGGCCCTCAGCCCGCCGGGTTAGGGGGTGGAGTGGCGAGACGTCGGCAGCAGGCCTATATTCCAGCTAGCTGTCTAGCTGGAAGGATCGCCGGGATGACCGAAGTCGGGGCCTTCGAGGCCAAGAACAAGCTCTCGGCGCTGCTTGAGAGGGCCGAGAAGGGCGAGGAGATCGTGATCACCCGCCGCGGCAAGCCCGTCGCCAAGATCGTGCCCTTCGAGAGTTCTCCCGGAGGCGATCAGGCGCGTCTCGCAGCGGACCGGATCCGCGCGCTCGCCAAGGCAATGGCGCGCGGCCCCTTCGACTGGGAAGCGTTGAAGCGCGATCGCGACGAAGGCAGGCGGTGAGCTTCGTCCTCGACGCATCGGTCACTTTGGCGTGGTTCTACGGCGACGAGTGGAGCGCCGAGAGGGACGCACTCCTGTCGCGGGTGGCCGTCGAAGGGGCCTGGGCTCCCTCCCATTGGCCGCTGGAGGTCGCCAACACGCTGCTTCAGGGTGTCCGGCGCGGCCGGTACGACGCGCGCATGCGTGACGCCGCACTCGCAAATCTGGCGGCGCTTCCGATCGCAATCGATCCCGAGACGAGCACCCGAGCCTGGGCGGAAGCCCTCGATCTTGCGGCGCGCCATGCCCTGACCGTCTATGACGCGTGCTATCTCGAACTGGCCATGCGGCGCGGGTTGCCGCTCGCCACGATGGACCGGGCGCTGCGGGTTGCCGCCGAGGCCGAGGGCGTTCCGCTGCTCGGGATGTGAGCTCAGCCCCCCGCCTGCCAGATCCGGATGGCGTCCACCGGCCAGAGCAGCATCAGCACGTTGAGCGTGAGGTTGTCGCGGATGGCGATCAGCGCGCCGAGTTCGAGCGCGATGGCGAGCGCCACGGTAAGCCACACCGGCTGCTTCGCGGCGAGCCAGAAGCCGAGCAGCATCGCCCGAGGTCGAAGACGGAATTGACCACGGTGTCGCCGACATAGTCGCCCGACACCGTCACGTCGCGATAGCGGTCGATCACCCAAGGGGTGTTCTCGACCACCTCCCAGGCCGCCTCGACCAGCATCGCGACGAGGCCGCGGCGGTCGACGCTCCAGCGCGGCAGGACCAGCCAGGTCAGCCAGTAGAACAGGAAACCGTGGACGATGTGGGAGCCGGAATACCAGTCGAACAGCTGACGCGAGGTCGAGGGGCCGGCCCCCCAGATGCCGCCGCCCCCGTCCGGGTTGATCGCCGGCTGGCCCATCCACAGGAGCAGGCCCGCCTGGCGCGCAATGATCGCCAAGCCGGCAACGACGACGGCGGTGTCGTGCCGCGCGGTCGCGCCCGGGCTCACGGCGTCGGCTTCTCTTCCTCGTCGGGGAGGCTGTAGCGGTTGATCAGCGGCAGCTGCAGGAGGGTGAAGACGAAGGTGATCGCCACCAGGCCGAAAACCTTGAAGTTGACCCAGGCATCCGTCGAGACCGAACGCCAGACGACCTCGTTGAGCACCGCCAGGATCACCAGGAAGATGCCCCAGCGCAGCGTCAGCTTCGACCAGCCCTCGTCGGTGAGGCGGAAGGCGGAATCGAAGACATAGCCGAGCAGCGGCTTGCCGAAGGCGAGGCCGACCAGCAGCGTCCCCCCGAACAGCGCGTTGATGATGGTCGGCTTCATCTTGATGAAGGTCTCGTCGTGGAGCCACAGCGCGAGGCCGCCGAAGACCAGGACCACGGCGCCGCTGACCAGCGGCATGATCGGCAGGTGGCGCAGCACCGCCAGCGATACCACCAGCGAGACTACCGTGGCGACGACGAACAGCGCGGTCGCCACGAACAGCGGGCCACCGAGCGCGCCGAGGGCCGGCAGCCGCTCCGCCAGCCACTCGCCGCGCGCATTGGCGAAGAAGAACACGGCGAGCGGCCCGAGCTCGAGCAGGAGCTTGAGCAGCGGATTGATCCGCTTTTCGCCGGGGCTATTGGGTGCGGGCTCGAAGGTCACGGCGGACTACTTATGCCGAAGTGGCGCCGTGCGCCAGTGGGCACGCACGAGGCTCCGGCTGTCAGCGCTTCTTGAACAGCGAGAACGGCTGCTTCTTCGGCTTGGCGACCGGCTGCGGCGGCTTGAGCGGCGCCGAGACGTCGACATGGGCCGGTCCCTTCTGGGCGTCGTTGATGCCGGGGAGCGGACCGCCGGGCTTGTAGGACTCGAACTTTCGCGTGGCATCGATAAGCCCGAACTTCTTGTTGCCCCTGTCGATTGCCAGCACGCCGGCGAGCTTGCCGGTCCGGGCGTAGAAGACGCCCTGGCTGCCGCTCGCGCCGAAGATGCCCTTGGCGCCGACGTCGAAGGTGTTGGAGGTGGCGAAGGCGTATGGAATGACGATGCTGTCGGGCGCCGTCTTCAGCGTGAACTGGCCGTTGATGTTGCGGAGGTCGAGCAGCTTGTCGAGCCACTTGTTCTCCTTCCGGTTGGCCTGGAAGATGGCAAGGATCGGCTGGGCGTCCTTCATGTGGAAGGTGCCGCTCATGTCGAGGGTGGCAGGGCGCTTCCAGACCACGCTGCCCTTGCTGATGGTGACGTCGCCGCCCCAGCCGCCGGTCGCGTGCCGTCCGGTGACCTGGACGTCGCTGAGGGTGAGCTTGGACCCGGAGATGTTGAAGCGCCGGTCCTGTGCCGAGCCCCCGGGGATCGTGACGTCGAGGTTGATCAGGCCGGAGATGCGGTCGCCCTGGATGTCGGCATCGACCCGCGACGTCGCCAGCTTCATGTAGCCGGTTGTGCTGTTCTGCCCGATCATCAGGAGCTTGGCGCTGAGCTTGCCCGTGCCGTTGAGCAGCTTGATCGGCGCGTTCTTGGGCAGGTAGGCATTGTAGGTCGACATGTCGGTGATGGTCGCGGTGGGGATGGTCATCTCCACACGCCGGAGGTCGCCGCCGTCCTTGGGCGAGACGTTCTTGGCCTGGGCAACGACGTTGATCGTGACCTCCGACACCACGGCGGTCTTCTCGTCCTGGAGCCTGAGCGAGCCGCCGCCGATCGTTGCCGTAAGGCTCAGGTCCGGCTTCACGTCGGCCCGCGTCACGGCAAGGGCGAAGCCGCCGGTGCCCTCGATGATGTAGTCGAGAATGCCGAGCGTGAACGTCGTCGGTGCCATGCTGAGCGAGGAGTCCGCCGTGAGGCGTCCTTCGGCCACGGTAAGGTCGGCATCGACCTCAGCGGATTTGCCGATGTCGATCGTGAACGGCTTCTTGAACAGCACCGTCATCCAGTCGAGGTTGGAGACGATGAGCTTGCCGAGCACGTGCCCGTCGACATTGCTCAGCATCGACTTCAGCTCGCTCTTCTGGAACAGGCTCCAGAAGCCGACGACGCCCGTCTTCGGGTCCTGGTCGTCCGGCAGCTTGAAGATCGTCTCGCCGTCGAGAATCTCGAACCGGGTTTGCCACGGGGTCGACTTGGCCCCGGTCGCGGACGTGAAGCGCGAGTCGTCGAGCGCGATATAGGTGCCGGTGAGGTTCACCCGCGCCGCCTTGGAATCGGCGGTGCCGGAGGCCTTGAGCTTGAAGGCGAGGCTGGTCTCGAAGGTGTCCTTGGTCATGCGGACCGAGGCATCGTCCGAGCGAAGCGTGAGGTCGGTCGAGAGCTCGGCGCCCGACATCATCGCCGTTCCCTCGAGCGAGCCGGTACCGCCGACCAGCGTCGCGTTCCATTCGTCGGGGAGGAAGCGCTGGTAGACGCTGATGTCCGGAACCTTGACGCTCGGCAGGGCGAACTTCACGCTGCGTGGCACCTGCTCCGTCAGCTCTTCGGGGAAGATGACCGGCGAGCGCACCACGTCGATGCCGATGTCGGTACCCTCGAACAGGCTGTGCTCCTCGCCGGCCTGGGTCGTCTTGATGGTGGAAAAGGCGAGGTGGGCAGAAATCTCGTTCGGCACGGCCGCGTCGACCTTGGCGGTGACGGTGCCCGCGCCTTTCACAGTGTAGGGCAGGAGGTCGACCCGCAGCGTCTCGGCATCGATCAGGATGTCGGCCCCCGGCGTCAGCTGGCCGAGCTTGTAGGCGACATGGCCCTTGAGGCTGCCGCGCCCGCCGACCGTCATGTCGGCCGCCTTGTCGAGGAAGGTGTTGAGGAAGTCGAGACCGTCGATCGGCAGGTCGATGTCGGCGTCGAGGATCAGGTGCTCGAAGATCTTGCCGCCGCGATTCTCCTGGGGCACGAAGCTCTCGAAGCCGAAGGTGCCGGCGAGCGATCCGCTGTCGGCGACCTTCTGGCCGGCGATGCTCACCGAAGAGACCTTGAGATCGAGGCTGCCGTCGCTGATGGCGAGCGGGCCGTGGCGGCCCTGGTGCGAGAAGACCGCCGCCGCCTCGCCGGCGAGGGTCATGCGGTTGGCGGCGATCCACACGTCGTTGCTGCCGCTGATCTCCTCGAAGTCGAGCACCAGCAGCCATCCCGGCGACTGGGTCGGCACCGCCTCGGCCTCGAGGTTCGGGTCCCGGCCCGGGATCTCGGGATAGAACGGGCGGAGCACCGCGTCGTCCTTGTCGGGGCTCGGCCGGGGGCGGAAGCGGACGGTGACGTCGGCGCTCCGGATGTCGTTGAAGCGGATGGTGCGGGTGAGGAGCGCAGGAAGGTCGATGGCGCCCGTCGCCGAGGGGGCGGTGACCTCGAACTGCTGCGACCAGGACTGGCCGTTGACCTTGAGATTGGTGACGCTGAGCCGGAGCGGGAACCAGCTCCACGCCCGGTCCCAGGACAGGATCACCTTGCCGCCCAGGGTGCTGTTGAAGAAGGCCTGGGTCGCGGGAAGGTTCAGCGCGACGTTGACCACGACCAGATACACCGCCGCGACGATCGCGACGATGATGCCTACGCGCACGAGAATCCGCTTCATCCCGGCCCCGCCGGTTCGAGCTTGCGACACACCATCCTTGCTAGCGCAGAAGGCATGAGCAAGGCGTGAATCACGAATTCACGCCGCAGTTGTGCCGATTTCCGGCAGAACTGCGGAGACCGGATGGGGTGGTGGGCCGGGATCAGGCCCAGGGGCGGGACACGGCTGCGCGCTGCTCGTAGGCGTCGAGATGCGAAACCTTCTCGAGCGTCAGGCCGATGTCGTCGAGGCCGTTGAGCAGGCAATGCTTCTTGAACGGGTCGATCTCGAACTTCACCACGCCGCCGTCCGGGCCGTGGATCTCCTGCGAGGCGAGATCGACGGTGATGGTCGCATTGGCGCCGCGGTCGGCGTCGTCCATCAGCTTGTCGAGGTCTTCCTTGGAGACGGTGATCGGCAGGATGCCGTTCTTGAAGCAGTTGTTGTAGAAGATGTCGGCGAAGCCGGTCGAGATCACGCAGCGGATGCCGTAGTCGAGCAGCGCCCAGGGGGCATGCTCGCGGCTCGACCCGCAGCCGAAATTGTCGCCGGCGACGAGGATCTGCGCCTTGCGGTAGGCCGGCTTGTTGAGGACGAAGTCCGGGTTCTCGGTCCCGTCCTCATTATAGCGCATCTCCGAGAAAAGCCCGCGACCAAGCCCGGTCCGCTCGATCGTCTTCAGGTAATCCTTCGGAATGATCATGTCGGTGTCGACGTTCATGATGTTGAGCGGCGCAGCGACGGCGGTCAGCGTGGTGAACTTCTGCATGGCGGATGTCCTCTTCTGGCGCCTCATGTGCGCCGTGCCAGGCGTGACGTCAAGGGTGGCGCCCGCTGCAGCTAGCCGCCGGGCGCCTTGGTCACGACGCCGATGATCGGGCCGAAGCCGCCATGGCCGGGGCCGTCGTTCCGGCCGAGCTCGGGTGCGTAGAGGGCCGAGGCGGAGCCGCCGTCGAGGAAGAGGGCGTCCTTGCAGCCGAGATGGTCGCGGAAGAGGGTCGCGAAGTCGTGGAAGTTGACGCTGCCGGTCGTGATGACGAAGTCGACCGTGCTCGGCGTCGGCGCGCAGACGCCGTTGCGGGGATTGAGGTCGCTCGAGCCGGGGATGAACATCGGGTGGATCTCGCCGTCGACGAGCAGCATCGGGCCCGACTGGGTCGCATAACGGACGTCCGGGGCGGCAGCGAGGAAGGCCTCGGTCTCCATGACGCCGGCCGTGCCGTCCTTGCCGACATAGAAGATGCCGTTGGGCTTCTTGTAGAAATTGGGGATGGGCCGGACGTCGGGGTCGGACGAGGTCGTGTTGGCGCCGGCGAGCTTTTCGCCGTTCTCGACATAGAGGCCGATCGGCGCGTAGTCGGCCCCGTACATGCCGCCATTGGTGGCGAAGGCAAGCCGCTCGCCATGGCCCTCGAGGTAGCCCGAGAGGCCGGTGAAGGTGCCGAACGGACGGCCGTTCGGGTCCTTCCAGAAGAAGCGGAGGTCGCTTGCCGCGAGGTCGTAGCTGCAGATGATGTAGTCCTTGCCGTCGAACGCCTCGCTCCGGCAGGTGGCGGAGGCGGCGCCGGCGGATACGGCGAGGGTGAGGGCGGCGAGCGCGAATCGTGCGAGACTGGACATGCGCCGAAACCACCATACTGCGCCTGTCATTTCAAACCGCGAGGTCGTGATGCGTGCTCTCTTCGGCGTGATCTCCGCCCTCCTGATCCTCGGCGCGGCAACGGCCCACGCCGCACCGGTGACGCTGAAGGTCGTCTCCGCGCTCGCCTCGTTCGATGCGACGGGTGCGGCGGTGGTGAACGCCAGCTTCGATGCGGACTCGAGCCGTGCCTTCGCCGAGCTCACGGCCGCCAATATCGGCAGGACGCTCGAGATCCGGGTCGATGACGAGGTGGTCTCGGCGCCGGTGATCCGCGAGCCGATTCTCGGGGGCAGCATCACGATCAGCGGCTCGATGACGGCCGAGGAGGCGGGGCGTCTCGCCATGCGGCTCCGCGACGGCGGGCTGATCGAGGTGGAGATCGTCTCGCCCTAGCCGGGCCCGGCCCGGCATTGCTTAGCCGGGTCTTCATGCCGGCGTCATGTGCACGTCATTCCCACGCAACGGGCGGCTGGTGAGGTTCCCCTCATGACGGCGGATTCGCCCGCCGCGAGACCAGGGGATTGACGATGCGCATCACCACCACTCTCGCCGCCGCGGCGTTCACCGCACTCATGGCGGTCCCGGCCGCCGCCGAAACCTTCAAGCTGGCGATCACCGACGTCGAGGGGCTCGAGCAGCTCCAGACCGACTGGGGCCCGTTCAAGGCCGCCCTCGAGGAGGCGACCGGCGAGAGCTTCGAGTTCTTCCCCGTCGCGAGCCGCACCGCCGCCGCCGAGGCGCTCCGCGCCAAGCGGGTCGATTTCGTGATCACCGGCCCGGCCGAATACGTGGTCATCAACAAGATGACCAACGCCACCACCGTGGTCGGCCTCAGCCGTCCCGACTACTTCTGCGGCTGGGTGGTGATGGCCAATTCCGACGTGGTCCGTCCCACCGATCTCAAGGGCAAGAAGGTGGCGATGGACGACATCGGCTCGACCTCGGGCCATCTCTGCCCGTCGCAGCTCCTCGCCGACTACGGCGTCGATCCGCTCAACGACGTCGAGGTCGTCCACACCACCCGTGCCGTTGCCCACGAGGC
>JAEVZM010000185.1 GCA_023392225.1 Pseudomonadota bacterium | reverse complement strand
CTACTGCGTGCGGTCGATGCGCCAGATGCGCGCGGCGTTCCGCCAGAACACCTTCTCGAGCTCCTCGTCGCTGAGCCCGATCACCTTCAGCTTGAGCTGCTCCACCGCCGGCGACTGGTAGGGCACGTCGGTGCCGTACTGGATGCGGTCGGCGGAGACGTTGCGGATGAAGGTCATGATGTCGAAGGGATAGGCCTGCGACATGTCGACGAAGATGTTGGGGTACTCCTGGCAGGCGAGGATCGCCTCCCACAGGAACGAATGCATGCCGATATGGGCGAGCACGAAGCGCACCCTGGGATAGGCCTTGGCCGCCTGGGCCTGGAGGTAGGGCAGGTCGCGCGGCGCGTCGCCCGAGTGGAACAGGACCGTCAGGTCGTGCTTCTCGGCGGCGTCGAGCAGCGGCCCCATCACCTTCATGTCGTTCGGCCGGTAGAAGTCGTAGCCCGCCACCAGCTTCAAGCCGCGGCAGCCCCACTCGCCGACATAGCGCTCGATGAGGTTCGTGGTGTGCTCCGCCCCGAAGGTCGGGTCGATGCGGGCGACGCCGACGATGCGGTCGGGAAAGCGGCGCGCGGCCTCGCCCACCTGGGCATTGGCCTTGTCGTAGTCGGCGTCCCACGGCGGGCTCATCCGCCGGTCGTGCGGGAAAAGGACGCCGTGGCTGGCATCCTGCTCGTCGAGGAGGCGGATCACGCTCTCGGGCTCGCCGGTGATCAGGTAGGGCACGCAGGTATGGGCTGCGACGTTGCGGTCGGTCCCGTAGTGCATGTGGGCGTCGATGACTCTCATGGCGTGGGCAGGTCTCCGAAAGCGGCGGCATGGCGCGCGCGCATCTGGTCGGCGGTGGGAAGGTTGGTCTGGCAGCCCCAGGCCTCGACGACGAAGCTCGCCACCGTCGCGGCGACGCGGCCGGCGTCGGTGGCGTCCATGCCGTTGAGCAGCCCGAACAGGGCACCGGCGACGAAGGAGTCGCCGGCTCCGGTCGAATCGACGAAGTCCGTGGTCGGAACCGCCGGCACGCGGGTGACGCCGCCGGCCTCGTGCCAGAGGCTGCCGTCGCTGCCCTCGGTCACGACGACGAGCCGCGGCCCGAGGGCGAGGAGGTCGTGCGGGCTCGCGACGCGTTGGGCCTCGAGCAGCGCGCGGGCTTCGCCGCGGCTGAGGAAGAGGATGTCGGCGGCGGCGAGGAAGCGGGTCGCGGTCTCGCCGGCGGTGGCGACCATGCCGTTGATCGCGGTGAGGAGGCCCTCGGCCTTGGCGAACTCGATCGCGTCGAGCGTATAGGGCGAGAACATCTCGCTGACGACGAGCGCCCGCGCCCCGGCAATGGCGTCGCGAGGCGGCGTGAAGTCGCCCTGCTCCGCCGCCACGCCGAGGTGGGAAACGCAGAAGCTGCCGTTCCGACGATCGAAGAAGTTGTAGCTGTGGCCCGAGCGCTCGCCGGCCCGTACCTCGACGCCGGCGAGGTCGACGCCGAGCGCCGCGAGATGGGCGCGGTAGCCGGAGCTGTCGAAATCGTCGCCGACCACCATGCCGAGCCCGGTGCGGAGACCGAGCCGGGCGGCCACGGCGGCGATGTTGGCGCTGCAATCGCCGTAGTGCACCGCATCGATCTCGCTCGCCGGCATGTCGAGCGGCACGGTCTCGCCGTCCGCCGGCAGGTGCTCGAGCCGGAGGATGTGGTCGAAGATCGTCCACGAGCCGATCGAGAAGAGGTCGAGCCGGCTCATTTCACCGCCCCGAGGGTCAGGCCGCGGATGATCTGGCGCTGGAACCAGACGGCGGCGATCATGCCGGGCACCGCGGCGACGATCGCGGCGGCCGCCATCAGCCCCCACTTGATCTGGTCGAAGGTCATTGCCTGGAGGATGCCCATGGTCACCGGGCGGGTGCTGCCGCCGGCGAGCACCAGGCCGAAGACCAGGTTGTTCCACGAGAAGATGAAGGCGACGATCATGGCGCTGGCGATGCCGGGCATGACGATCGGCACCAGGATCTTGACCAGCGTCGTCACGATGCCGGCGCCGTCGAGCACGGCCGCCTCCTCGATCTCGACCGGGATCTCGCGGAAGAAGTTGGTGGCGATGAGGATGATCAGCGGCAGGGTGATCAGCTGGTGGACGAGGATCATGCCGACGTAGGAATCGTAGAGCCCGATCTGCTTGTAGATGAGGAACAGCGGCAGGATCACCGCCAGCTCCGGCGCGAAGCGGAACGAGAGGAACGTGAAGCGGATGTGGATCGCGGCGAAGAGGCTGCCGCGGGCGAGCGCGAAGGCCGCCGGCACGCCGATCAGCGTCGAGACCAGCACCGCCCCGCCCGAGATGATGATCGAGTTGAGGAGGTTGTGGAGGAAGTCCGGCATGACCCCGGCCGCCTGCTGCGCCTCGGTGCCGAACAGCACCTCCTCGTAGTTGGCGAGCGTCGGGGTGAAGATGAAGCGCGGCGGATAGGCGATGATGTCGCCGAACTCCTTGAACGACATCATCAGGATCCAAAGGATCGGGAACAGGACGAAGAACGCCGCCGCGAGGTAGCCGAGCGTCAGGAAGACGGCGCGCAGCGCGCGCGCGAGCGCGTCAGGCTGCATGACGTCCCCTTTCCGCCCGCTGCCAGAAGGCGAGCAGCGCCCCGCTGATCACGTAGCAGATCAGCCAGAGCACGAAGACGATCGCCATCGCCTTGCCGATGTTCGACCAGCGGTACGCTTCCTCATAGGCCATGATGTGGAGCGTGCGCGTGGCGTTGAGCGGGCCGCCGCGGGTGGTGGCGTAGATGATCTCGAGCGACTTCAGCGAATCCGCCACCCGGAACAGCGCGACGAGGAGGATGAAGGGGATCAGCCACGGCAGGCGGATCAGCCAGAAGATCTGCCAGCCGCTCGCCCCGTCGACGCGTCCCGCCTCCTCGATGTCGGACGGCACGGACTGGAGCCCGGCGAGGATGATGATGACGGCGAAGGGCGTGAACACCCAGGTGTCGATCAGCACCACCGAGATCATCGCGGTGGACGGGTCGGTGAGCCAGGAGAACGGCGGCAGCCCGACCGACTGCAAGAGCCAGTTCAGCACCCCGCTCTGCGGCTGCATCATCGTCTTCCACATCAGCCCCGCGACCACCGGCGGGATGAGCAGCGGCAGCACGACCGTGGTGCGGAAGAAGGCGCGTACCTTGGTCGGCACGTCGAGGAGGAGCGCGAGGCCGAGGCCGCGCGGGATCTGGATGACCACCACCAGCACCGTATAGAGGAGCGTGTTGCCGAGCGCGGTCCAGAACAGCGGCGTGTGGGCCAGCGTCACGAAGTTGCCGACGCCGACGAAGGTCTCGGTCGGCAGGTAGAGCTTCCTGTTGGTGAGGGCGGTGTAGATGCCCTGCACGAACGGATAGAGCGAGGCGAAGAGCAGGAGGAGGGCGGGCGCGAGCATGCCCCAGTAGGTCAGCCGCGCCCGCCAGCCAAGGCGGAATGCCTGAATGTCAGTGCCGTTCACCGATGTTTCCCCGGTGTATCTGCAGCTATGGATTCCGCCTTCACCCGACCTCTCAGTTGGCCAGCATCGCCTGGATGTCGTCCTGCGCCGCGCACAGGTTCTCCTTGACGTTGCCGCCGTCGTAGTAGGACTGCTGGATCGCCTCGGCCCAGCGGTCGAGCATGCGGGTCAGCTCCGGATGCGGCGGGAAGTTGACGCCGGCAACCTTGTCCATGGTCTCGGCGACCTCGCGGTACTGGCCGGGATACTCGCCCCACGATTCGACCAGCGCGGCGACCTCCGGGTTCTGCCACGCCGAGGCGCGGACCGGGTTCATGTTGCCGCCGAGATGGGTCTTGACCATCGTTTCCTTCGAGGTCAGCCACTCGAGGAACAGCCAGGCTGCCTTCTTGTCCTGTGAGGCCGAGTTCATCGACATCGACCACACCCAGCCGCCGGCGGCGCGCTCGCCATCCGGACCGAGCGGGGTCGGCGCATAGCCGACGTCGTCGGCGATGGCGGACTGGCTCGGGTCCTCGTAGACGGGCGCGAAGAGGTTCGCCTCGTCAAGCGACAGGATGTACTGGCCCGAGGCGAAGCCCTGCATGGCCTGGTCCCAGGTGAAGGCGCCGGCGCCCTCGGGCGAGGCGGCGCGGATGATGTCGATGAAGTCGGTGGTCGCCGCGACGCTCGCATCCGAGCAGACCTGGAGGTTGCCGTCGGCATCGACCATGTCGACGCCGTAGGACTGCAGCATCGTGCCGAAGGTCAGGTACGGCAGGTCCCAGTACTTGTCGAAGCGGGTGATGACGCCCCAGATCTTGCCGTTCGGGCCCTCGGCGGAGAGCTTCGGCGCCATCTCGACCAGCTCCTTGTAGGTCTTGGGCACCTCGAGGCCGAGCTGCTTCATCAGGCTCGGCCGGTAGGCGATCTGGTAGGTCTCGTAGTTGATCGGCAGGCCCCAGAGCTCGCCCTCGCCGACGCCCTTCATCGGCTCGCGGGTCCAGCGCCCCGAGGCGAGCACGCCCGGCGCGAAGTCCTCGAGGTCGTAAGCGGCCGCGTCGGTCAGCGCGGCATCGCCGATGAACGGGTCGAGCGGCTCGAGCCAGCCGGCGGTCGCATACTGCCAGTTGTTGAGCGGCGAGGTCATGAAGGCGTCATAGGTGCCGGTCCCGGAGGACAGGTCGGCGAGCAGCTTCTCGAAGCCGGGCTGCTCGGCCAGCTCCTCGAAGGTCACCTCGATGCCGGTGAGCTCGGTGAATTCCGGCAGCAGCGGCTTGAGCGACTCGACGAAGGGATGCGAGATCAGGAGGAGGTTGATCTTGCTTCCGCTCTCCTGCTTCCAGTCGATCTCGGCCTGCGCGGGGGGGGGCGCGGCCCGCCCCCTCCCCCCGCCGGGGCCCCC
>JAEVZM010000161.1 GCA_023392225.1 Pseudomonadota bacterium | reverse complement strand
GGCCCGAACTCCTTCGTGAAGGGAAGCAAGGAGTTCATCGAGAACGTCGAGAAGAACGTCAACTACGCGCAGGAGGTCTACGCCGCCAACAAGGAGCACCTGACCGGCGACAAGGACATGAAGCCGGAGGCGACGTTCACGAAGGTCCTCTTTCTCTCGACCCCGAAGGTGAAGGCCTTCATGGCGGGGCCCGTGCCCGTCGTCATCACGAGCACCCTGCAGGTCAACCTCGTCTGCGGTTTCGAAGCGAAGGCGTCGGTCAAGGGCAAGCTCCGCTGGGCCACCGCGCGCACGTTCAAGTTCAGGGCGGAGTACGAGAACGGCAACACCTCCGTTCCGGTCCCGCCGCAGAGCACCGAAGCGAACATCAAGGAGGTCGAGGTCCTTGGTGGCGGCGAGATCGTCGCCCACTGCGGTCTCGTCCCGCGCGTCAACGTGCTCGCGTACGACACGGTCGGCATGTACACCGGCATTCGAGGCAGCCTCGTCGCCAAGGCCGAGTACGCGTCGACCTGCGAGGGGAAGGCCACCTCGAGCACCCCGGACGGTGAGCTGTCGCTCGAGCTCGCCGCCAACGTCGGATTCCAGGTCGGCGGGCGTCTCCAGGTGCCTGGGTCGAGCCTCGACAAGTCGGGCGACCTCGGCTGGGACACGCCCCCGCTCGAGCCCATCAACAAGTCGTTCCCGCTCCTCGAGAAGAAGTGGGAGTTCGAGAACGGCGGCCTCGGCTACTGCCTTCCGACCTGCCAGAACGGCGGCAAGGACGCGAACGAGACCGACGTCGATTGCGGCGGCGGCGCATGCAACTCGTGCGCGGTCGACAAGCGCTGCAAGTCGACGGTCGACTGCGCGGGGCAGGCCACCTGCATCTCGGGCGTGTGCCGCGTCGATTCATGCGTGAACGGCGTGCGCGACAAGGACGAGACCGCCGTCGACTGCGGTGGCTCGTGCACGCTCAAGTGCGCGCTGAGCAAGACCTGCCGCGTGGGCACGGACTGCGCGTCCGGCTTCTGTAGCAAGGCCGGGCTCTGCGTGGCGACGAGCTGCAGCGACGGCATCCGGAACGGCAACGAGACCGGCGTCGACTGCGGCGGTAGCTGCGGCAAGTGCCCCACCGGCACGGCGAACAGCGTCGCCGCCGACTGCGCATCTGGCTTCTCGAACGGGACGCACTGCGTGGCGACCTCGTGCGAGGACCGCATCCGCTCCGGCGGCGAGACCGACCGCGACTGCGGCGGCAACTCGAGCTGCTACCGCTGCTCGGTCGGCCTCGCGTGTACGCAGAACAGCGACTGCGTCGCGGGCCTGCAGTGCACCGGCGGCCGATGCGCGCCGATCCCGGCGCCGACGTGCGACGACCGGATCCTGAACCAGAACGAGACCGATGCCGACTGCGGCGGCTCTTGCAAGAAGTGCGATGCTGCGAAGCGCTGCAACGTCGCTGGCGACTGCGAGAGCTCGATCTGCGCCGCCGAAGGGGGCACCAAGGTTTGCCGCGCGTCGCGGTGCGACGATCGGGTGAAGAACGGCGGTGAGACGGGGATCGACTGTGGCGGCACGTCGTCGTGCGCTCGATGCGCGGCAGGACAGGCGTGCAGCGTGGGCTCGGACTGCCTCACTGGCGTCTGCCTGGGCGGCATCTGCGGCGGCGCTCACACCGTCGGCGGCACGCTCACCGGGCTCGAGACCGGCGGGAGCATCACCCTCCAGAACAACGGCGGTGACGCGCGCGTCGTCACTCAGAACGGAGCGTTCACCTTCTCGCAGACCGTCGCGCAGAGCAGGGCCTACGCGGTCACGGTCAGCTCCCAGCCCACCGGGCAGAGCTGCACGGTCACCAACGCGTCCGGGACGATGCAGAACGCGAACGTCACGAACGTCGCGGTCAACTGCACGAACCAGACGTACAACCTCGGCGGGTCCGTGAGCGGCCTCATCGGCAGCGTCACGCTCCGAAATGACGGCGGCAACAACATCACGATCTCGCAAAACGGCGCGTTCACGTTCCCGTCGAAGGTGCCGTACCGCGGCACCGTCGCGGTCTCGGTGCTCACGCAGCCTGCCGGTCAGGCGTGCACCGTCAACAACGGTACGGGTCTGATGGGCGCCGCGGACATCAGCAACGTGTCCATCACGTGCACGTCGAACGCCTACACGCTCGGCGGCACCGCGAGCGGTCTCCAGGGAAGCGTTGTCCTCACCAACAACGGCAGCGACGTCACCGTCAACCAGAACGGCGCGTTCACCTTCGGCTCGACCGTTAGGTTCAACACTGCGTATGCGGTCACGGTTCGGACGAACCCGGCGGGGCAGACCTGCACGGTGTCGAACGGCAGCGGAACCGTTGGCGCCGGTAACGTCACGAACGTCGGCGTCACGTGCACCGATAACCCCTACACCCTCGGAGGCAACGTGAGCGGCCTCACCGGCACCGTTGTCCTGTCGAACGGCAACAACACGGTGACGGTCTCGGCGAACGGCTCGTTCACGTTCCCCGCGTCGGTCGCGTTCTCCCAGCCGTACTCCGTCGCGATTCAATCGCAGCCGGCGAACCAGACCTGCGTCGTCGCGCGCGGCGCTGGCACGATGGGAGCTGGCAACGTCACGAACGTCGAGGTCAGCTGCACGACGAACATGTTCGCGCTCGGCGGTACGATGGTCGGCCTCTCCGGCGGCCTCATCGTCCTCCAGAACAACGGCGTGACCAACCTGACGGTCTCTTCGAACGGGGCCTTCCAGTTCGCGCAGCCGGTGGCGCAGGGCTCGAGCTACGCGCTCACGGTGCTCTCTCAGCCGGCAGGTCGGTCCTGCACGGTGTCGAACGGGTCCGGCGTGGTCGCGGGCGCGGTCACCGATGTCGTCGTGACGTGCTCGGTCCTCGGCTACACGATCGGCGGTTCGATCAGCGGCCTCACGGGGACGATCGTGCTCCGGAACGGCGACGACGAGCTCGTCCGCTCGGCCGACGGTGCGTTCGCCTTCGCCGCGCCGGTCACGCACGGCGCGCAGTACTCGGTCTACATCCAGACGCAGCCCGCGGGGCAGACGTGCACGCTGGTCAACCAGCAAGGCACCGCCACGGGGACGGTCAGCAACATCGGCGTCAACTGCAGCCCCGACTCGTACACGGTCGGCGGTACGGTCACCGGGCTCTCCGATCGGGTGGTCCTCCGAAACGGCGGCGGTCCCGACCTCACCGTCTCGGCGAACGGCTCGTTCACGTTCCCGCAGTCGATCTCGTCCGGGGGCGCGTACGCAGTCACGGTCGTGACACAGCCCGCGCGTCGCTCCTGCACCGTCACGAACGGGACGGGGACGATCGCTGGCGCGAGCGTGTCGAACGTGAGCGTGACGTGCACGCCGACGAGTCGCCTCGCGTTCGTCACCAGCACGACCACGCATGGCTCGTTCAGCGGCGTCTTCGGCGCCGACGCTCGATG
Source organism: Pseudomonadota bacterium (assembly GCA_023392225.1). GTDB lineage: Bacteria > Pseudomonadota > Alphaproteobacteria > Rhizobiales > Kaistiaceae > Bauldia. The sequence continues at coordinate 390 of JAEVZM010000161.1, read as the reverse complement.
CCAGTCGGCGGCGAGCAACGCGTCGCTCGGTGGAACCTTCCTGACGTGGATCGCGGACACCGTCGCCTCCTCGCCGGCGTCGCGTTTCGTCCAGTCGACGGTGCCATACGTGCGCGTGGACGGTGAGCAGGTGGCCGCGAACTACACGGCGCTCGCGAGCGGCGCGCTCGACAACCCGCTCAACGTCACCGAGAGCGGCTCGACGTATTCGGGCGGCGTGTGGACCGCGGTGGTCGCGGGAGGCACGTTCCCCGGCAACAACACGTGCAACGGTTGGACGGGCTTCACGTCGAACCAGTACGGCGGCTACGGCAACGCGTCGGCGACGACCTCCGCGTGGACGTTCACGGGCAGCGCGGGCTGCAATAATCAGCTGGCGCTCTACTGCAT
>JAEVZM010000156.1 GCA_023392225.1 Pseudomonadota bacterium | reverse complement strand
CCACCTTGAGGCCCGGGATCTGGCTGTACCAGGCCGAATAGTCCTGGCTGTGCTGCGCCGCGACGCGGGCGGCGGCGCCGTTCGGGCCACGGAACACGATCGGACAGCCCATCTGGCCGCCGGACATGTAGAGGGTCTTGGCCGCCGAGTTGACGATCTGGTCGATCGCCTGCATGGCGAAGTTGAAGGTCATGAACTCGACGATCGGCTTGAGGCCGGCGAGCGCCGCGCCGACGCCGAGGCCGGCAAAGCCGTGCTCGGTGATCGGCGTGTCGATCACCCGCGCGGCGCCGAACTCGTCGAGCAGCCCCTGCGTCACCTTGTAGGCGCCCTGGTACTCGGCGACCTCCTCGCCCATGACGAACACGTCGCCGTCGCGCCGCATCTCCTCGGCCATCGCGTCGCGGAGCGCCTCGCGGACGGTCATCACCGCCATCTCGGTGCCGGCGGGGATGTCGGGATCGCTCTCCGCCTCGACCCTCGGCGCAGCCGGCACGGGCGCGGCCTTGGGAGCCTCCGGATCGGACTTGGCCGCGGCGGGCGCCTCGGCCGCCACCTTCTCTTCCTCGGGCGGCGCCGCGCCGGCGGCGGGCGCGCCCTCGCCGACATCGTCCTCGCCGTCAACGCCGAGCAGCGCGATCGGCGCGTTGACCTTCACGTTCTCGGTCCCCTCGGGCACCAGGATGCGGGTCAGCGTGCCTTCGTCGACCGCCTCGACTTCCATCGTCGCCTTGTCGGTCTCGATCTCGGCGATGACGTCGCCGGGCTTCACCGCGTCGCCCTCGTGCTTGAGCCACTTGGACAGTTTGCCCTCCTCCATCGTCGGAGAAAGGGCCGGCATGAGGATATTGATCGCCATCGATCTACTCGGCTTTGAAATTGTCGGGGGTCGAATGCGCCACGGCCGCCGCGAGGCGGGCCATGGCGGGCGGAAAAGGTCCGATCCTGCGGGACGTCGCGCTGTCGGGGGCCAGGGTCATGGCCGCCTCAGCGGTAGATGTCGGTCCAGAGCTCGGCGGGATCCGGTTCGGGGCTGCTGGTCGCATAGTCGGCAGCCTCGACCACCACGTCGCGAACCCGCTTCTCGATCGCCTTGAGGCTCTCGTCGGTGGCATGGCCGAGCTCGAGGATGCGGTTGCGCATCATCTCGATCGGGTCGTGCTCGTCGCGGACCTTGTTCACCTCCTCGCGCGACCGGTACTTGGCCGGGTCGGACATCGAGTGGCCGCGATAGCGGTAGGTCATCATCTCGAGGATGTAGGGGCCGTTGCCGGCGCGGCACCAGGCGACCGCCTTGTCGCCCGCCGCCTTCACGGCGCGGACGTCCATGCCGTCGACCTGCTCGCCGGGGATGTCGAAGGAATCGCCGCGACGGGAGAAATCGGTCTGCGCCGAGGAGCGCGCCACCGAGGTACCCATCGCATAGCGATTGTTCTCGATGATGTAGATCACCGGCAGCTTCCAGAGTTTCGCCATGTTGAAACTCTCGTAGACCTGCCCCTGGTTGGCGGCACCGTCGCCGAAATAGGTGAGGCAGACCCGATCGGTCTTACGATACTTGTTGGCGAAGGCGAGGCCGGTGCCGAGCGGCACCTGGGCGCCGACGATGCCGTGGCCGCCGAAGAAGTTCTTCTCCCGCGAAAACATGTGCATCGAGCCGCCCTTGCCGCGGGAATAGCCCGTGCGGCGGCCGGTCAGCTCGGCCATCACGCCCTTCGCCTCCATCCCGCAGGCGAGCATGTGGCCGTGGTCGCGGTAGCCGGTGATGACCTCGTCACCATCGTCGATCGCCATCTGCATGCCGACGACCACGGCTTCCTGGCCGATATAGAGATGGCAGAAGCCGCCGATCAGCCCCATGCCGTACATCTGCCCCGCCCGCTCCTCGAAGCGGCGGATCAGCAGCATCTGCTCGAAGGCTTCGAGCTCCTGTTCCTTGGAGAAATCAGGGACCTTGGCGCCCTGGTCGGGGACAACGGTCGGCCTCGTTCGGCCGGCCGTGGCCGCTACGGCAGTCGGTTTTTCGGCTTTCCGAGCGGCTTTCGGCATTCGTGTCTCCCTGGGCGAATTGCCATTATCATTTGGGAGGGAGGTTAGCCGAAGGCAAGCGTCAATCCAAGAAGTCCAGGGTTGCCCCAAACGCAAAGCAAGTATGCCGAAACCACATGGGAGAATTATGTTGCAGTGCTACTAAGGACGATGCTGCACTGCACCAAAGGATATCACGACTTCATCTGGCCGCAGCAAGTTGAGAGACATGCGGGCTTCAGTGTCGACGACATCGGCATCGAGGCTATCGGGCTTGAGATACGCGACCTTCCGCTCGATCGCCATCCGCTCGTCGCGCAGCTTGTCGACCTGGGCCTTCAGCGTCACGGCCTCCGTCTCCAGCCGCTCGAGGGACTGCAATCCGTAGGAGCCGTTGTAGGCGTGGTACCCGAAATACGCGCAGAACGCGATGCCGAACAGAGGCAGCCAGATGCGTCTGAAGGGCGACTTGCGCCGATGCCGCGTTATCATGCGTTAGCCATTCCGGTGTTCCCCGGCCGACCATGCCTCTGGGAGGCTTAACGGAGGGTTTCGGCCATGGCGGATTGCGCCTGCCGTCACATCCGGGCCACGTCGTTCGTCATGGTACGGAATTGGCGCAGCACGAGGGAAAAGGCGGCATGGCCGGCACGGGCAAGAGATCGAAACCGGCAACGGGGGCGGGAGGCGGTGCCGAGTCGCCACGGCTGCTCTCCGGCGGCAACCCGCAGATCGCCAAGGGCTACGGCAGCGCCCCGGTCGCGGCCTGGATCGCCGCCCTGCCCGAATGGAAGAGCGCGGCGGCCCGTCGGCTCGATGACCTCGTCGAGCGTTCCGTTCCGGACGTTCGGAAGGCGGTGAAGTGGAACTCGCCGCTCTACGGCGTCGGCGAAGCGGACCACTGGTTCCTCGGCGTCCACGCCTTCGCGAGATACCTCAAGGTCGCGTTCTTCCGCGGTGCAGCACTCGATCCGCCGCCACCGGTCGCCTCGAAGTCCGGCGAGACGCGCTATGTTCACATCACCGCGGACGACTTCAACGAAGCGCAGCTCGCCGAGTGGTTTGCTCAGGCAAGCCGCCTCCCCGGCGTGAAGATGTGAGGTCCGTCATGCCGCAACGCGAAGAAGACACCCGCAGCATCGCCGCCTCCGACCTCATCGACGCCCGCATCGCCGAGCTCGGCGACTGGCGGGGCGAGCGGCTGTCCCGCATCCGCGCGCTGATTCAAGAGGCGGTGCCGGACGTCGTCGAGGAGTGGAAGTGGCGCGGCGTGCCGGTGTGGTCGCATGCCGGCATCCTCTGCACCGGCGAGACCTACAAGGCCTACGTGAAGCTGACCTTCGCCAAGGGCGCGGCGCTGCCCGACCCGGCGGGGCTGTTCAACGCCAGCCTCGAGGGGAACGTGCGCCGCGCCATCGACATCCGCGAGGACGACCGGATCGACGAGGCGGCGCTCAAGACGCTGGTCCGCGCCGCGGCCGATCTGAACGGGACGAAGAAGACGCGCCGGAAGCGATAGTCGGCGCGCCTTCAATGGACGATGGAATCGGGTGGTGGGCCCGCCGGTCATGAGGCTTGGTGGCGCGAGCAATTGTGCTCGGAGATCACCATGGAACTGCAAGACAAGACGATTATCGTTACGGGAGCAAGCAGCGGCATCGGCGCTGCTGCGGCCCTTCTCTTCGCCGCCGAAGGGGCCAACGTCGTCCTCGGAGCGCGCCGGGACACCGAACTGCGCGCGACGGCGGCCAAGATCGCTGAAAGCGGCTCCGGCTCGGCTGTGGTGTTGGCCGGGGACGTCAGGGACGAAGGCTATGCGCAGGCGCTCGTCGATCTGGCCTGCGATGAATTTGGGTCGCTCGATGGGGCCTTCAACAATGCCGGGATCATGGGGGACATGCTGCCGGCCGCCGAGATGGCGCTCAGCACCTGGGATGAGGTCATTGCCGTCAATCTGACGAGCGCATTCCTTGCGGCCAAGGCCCAGATACCCGTCATGAAGAAACAGGGCTTCGGTTCGATCGTCTTCACGTCGTCGTTCGTCGGCTTCAGCAACGGGGGACTACCCGGGATGGGTGCCTACGCGGCCTCGAAGGCCGGGCAGATTGGCCTGGTGCGGGCGCTCGCCTCGGAGCACGCCGCAGACGGCATCCGCATCAACGCTCTGCTGCCCGGCGGCACGATCACGTCGGTCGCCGGAGAGGACAACACAGGCTTCTTCGACTTCGTGGCCAATCTGCACCCGGTCAAGCGAATGGCAAAGGCCGAGGAGATCGCGCAGGCGGCAGTGTTCCTGCTGTCCGACCGGTCATCCTTCGTCACCGGGAGTCCGATGATCGCCGATGGCGGGATGTCGGTGCGCCTCGCGTGAAACCCGATTGAGTGAAGAAGGCGCGCCGGAAGCGATAGCCGGCGCGCCTTTGTCTCTCACGAGCGCGCGAAGGCGCCGGCGCCGGCGTAGACCGCCTGGGTGCCCAGCTCTTCCTCGATGCGGAGCAGCTGGTTGTACTTGGCGAGCCGGTCGGAGCGGGCGAGCGAGCCGGTCTTGATCTGCCCGCAGTTGGTCGCCACCGCGAGGTCGGCGATGGTCGAATCCTCGGTCTCGCCCGAGCGGTGCGACATCACCGCCGTGTAGTGGGCGCGGGTGGCCATGTCGACCGCCTCGAGCGTCTCGCTCAGCGTGCCGATCTGGTTGACCTTGACCAGGATCGAGTTGGCGACGCCGCGCTTGATGCCGTCGGCGAGGCGCCTGGAGTTGGTGACGAAGAGGTCGTCGCCGACCAGCTGGCACTTGCTGCCGATCGCGTCGGTCAGCGCCTTCCAGCCGTCCAGTCGTCCTCGGCCATGCCGTCCTCGTTCGAGATGATCGGGAACTTGGCGGCAAGATCCGCGAGGTAGGCGACCTGCTCGTCGATGCTGCGGGTCCGGCCCTCGCCCTCGTAGGCGTACTTGCCGTCCTTGAAGAACTCGGTCGCCGCGCAATCGAGGCCGAGCGCCACGTCGGTGCCCGGCTTGTAGCCGGCCTTTTCGATCGCTTTCATTGCGAATTCAAGGGCTTCCTCGGCAGACTTGAGGTTCGGCGCGAAGCCGCCCTCGTCGCCGACATTGGTGTTGTGGCCGTCCGCCTTGAGCGACTTCTTGAGCGTGTGGAAGACCTCGGCGCCCATCCGCAGCGCCTCGCTGAAGGTCGGCGCGCCGATCGGCAGGATCATGAACTCCTGGAAGTCGATCGGGTTGTCGGCATGCGCGCCGCCATTGATGATGTTCATCATCGGCACCGGCAGCACATGGGCGTTGAGGCCGCCGACATAGCGGTAGAGCGGCAGCGCCGAGACCTCGGCCGCGGCCTTGGCCACGGCGAGCGAGACGCCGAGGATGGCGTTGGCGCCGAGCCGGGCCTTGTTGGGCGTGCCGTCGAGCTCGATCATGGTGCGGTCGATATGGAGTTGGCCCTCGGCCTCCATGCCGCCGAGCGCATCGAATATCTCGCCGATGACCGCCTCGACCGCCTTCAGCACGCCCTTGCCAAGATAGCGCGCCGGGTCGCCGTCGCGGAGCTCCACCGCCTCGTGGGCACCGGTCGAGGCGCCCGAGGGCACCGCGGCACGGCCCATCGACCCGTCCTCAAGCACGACGTCGACCTCGACGGTCGGGTTGCCACGGCTGTCGAGAATCTCGCGGCCGACGATATCGATGATTGCAGTCATGTGTTCCGCCCTCGTCCGGTGTTCGTGCCGCTTCTAACCGGTCCGGCTGTCATGCGGAAGGGGAATTGCCCGTGACATCGGCCCCGGGCGACGCCATCTTGCGCGCCATGGCACGGCTGATCATCACCAACGGCGACAGCGCCGGAGACCTTCTCGCCGCCGCGGGCGTCGACGGCGACATCCTGCCGTGGCGGGACGTGCTGCACGAGGGGCCGGTCGTGCCCGGCACGCTCGAGCACTCTACCGCAGTGCGAAGCGCCTTCCTCGCCGGCCGTTTCGGCATCGAGCCGGGGGAGATCGCCGCCGAGTTCGCCGAGCGCGACGCGGTCCTGCGCAACCATGCCGCCTACGAGTCGGTCGAGCTTTGGTTCGAGCACGACCTCTACGACCAGCTCCAGCTGATCCAGCTCCTGTCCTTCTTCGCCGACGAGAGCCGCACCGAGGGGCTCCGCCTCATCCAGGCCGACGACTATCTCGGCGCGCAGACGGCCGAGACCATCCTCCGCTTCGCCGACCGGGCCCGCGCGCTCGACGAGGAGGCGCTCGACTTCGCCGACATGCTGTGGGCCGACCTCGCCATGCCGACGCCGGAGGCAGTGGTGCGCCGCATCGAGGAGCCGGAGGACGCCCTGCCCTTCGTCGCCCCGGCCATGCACCGCTTCCTCGACGAGCTGCCTGCGCCGGACAACGGCCTCGGCCGCACCGAGGCCGCGGCACTTTCGCGGTTGACGGATGGCCCGCAAAGCGCGATCGACCTGTTGCGCCGGATCACCGCCGCGGAGGACGCGGCGTTCATGGGCGACCTGAGTTTCTTCCTCATGCTTCACGACCTTGCCGACTGCCCTGCCCCGCTGATCGCCGGGCTGGTGCCGGCCGAGGACGAGGACCAGGAGCGCTACGGCCGGCCGCTCTCGCTGACCGAGGCGGGCCGCGCGGTGATCGCCGCCGAGGAGGACCAGGTCCGCCTCAACGGCATCGACCGCTGGTGGGCCGGCACCCGGCTGAAGGGCCGCACCACGTGGCGCTACGACCGGAAACTCATGACTCTCGTCTCGCCCCAGGCGAGCGCCGCATAGGCAGGACAATGGCAAAGACGAAACTGCAGCTCGGGCGCGCCGTCGCGATGCCCGCCAATCCCGACGAGGCGGTGCTCGACCGCGTCCCCAACCCGCAGGACGACACCCAGTACGTCGCCCGCTTCACCTTCCCCGAGTTCACCTCGATCTGCCCGGTGACCGGCCAGCCGGACTTCGGCATCCTGGTCATGGACTACGTGCCCGGGAAGTGGCTCGTCGAATCGAAGTCGCTGAAGCTCTACCTCCAGTCGTTCCGCAATCACGGCGCCTTCCATGAGGACGTGACGGTGGCGAGCGGCCGCCGGGTCGCCGACCTCCTCCATCCGCGCTGGCTCCGCAGCGGCGGCTACATCAACCCGCGTGGCGGCATGCCGATCGACGTGTTCTGGCAGACCGGGCCGATCCCGAAGGGCGTCTGGGTCGCCGACCAGGGCGTGCCGCTCTATCGCGGACGCGGCTGAGCCCGGCACGATGGGATTCCACGCCGGCATCGCGATCGCCACGGCGATCGTCCTCTACCTCGTCTTCTACGTCGTCATCGTCTCGTCCGCCTTCGACAGCAACCGCGAGACGATCGCGGGCGTGCTCGCCAAGCGGGCGGCAGGCGTCGTCATCCTCGGCGGAGGCGCAGCGCTGGTCGCCGCTCTCTTCCTGCCGTTCCCGGCAGCGGAGCTGGGCGTCGTCTGGCCGATACCACCGACCACATGGCTCTGGACCGGCGGCGCCTCGGTGCTGATCGTGATCGGCTGCATCGCCACCGCCCACAAGCCGGAGAACTTCAACGTCTACCCCGAGATGCGGGTGCCGCGCTGGGG
>JAEVZM010000690.1 GCA_023392225.1 Pseudomonadota bacterium | reverse complement strand
AGAAATAGGTCTGCACGAAGCGCTCGTGGTCGCCATAGACGGTGCGCATCTGGCCCGGCCAGGAATCGGTGATGACCAGATTGCCCGAGGTCGCCCCCTCGAGGAACTTGCCGTCGGCATCGACCAGAGCCGGCTTGATGCCGAAGAACGGCCGCGTCGCCGAGCCCGGCTTGAGCGGCGTCGCCCCCGGCAGCGGCGAGATCAGCGCCGCCCCGGTCTCGGTCTGCCACCAGGTATCGACGATCGGGCAGCGCTCCTCGCCCACCACCCGGTAGTACCACTCCCAGGCTTCCGGGTTGATCGGCTCGCCGACCGTGCCGAGCAGCCGCAGCGACTTCCGCGACGTGCGGGTGACCGCCTCGTCGCCGGCGCCCATCAGCGCCCGGATCGCCGTCGGCGCGGTGTAGAAGATGTTGACCTGGTGCTTGTCGACCACGTCCCAGAAGCGGCTGGTATTGGGGTAGTTCGGCACGCCCTCGAAGATCACCGTGGTGGCGCCGTTGGCGAGCGGGCCGTTGACGATGTAGGTGTGGCCGGTGACCCAGCCGACATCGGCGCTGCACCAGTAGATGTCGCCGTCATGGTAGTCGAAGATGTAGCGGTGGGTGACCGCGGCATAGACCAGGTAGCCGCCGGTGGTGTGCAGCACGCCCTTGGGCTTCCCGGTCGAGCCCGAGGTGTAGAGGATGAACAGCGGATCCTCGGCGCCCATCTCCTCGGGCGGGCAGTCGGCGGAGACCTCCGCGGCGAGCTCGTGGTACCAGAAGTCCCGGCCGCGATGCATGGCGACCTCGCCGCCGGTCCGGCGCACCACCAGCACCTTGGCATCCTCGAGCGACTTGGCGAGGGCGAGGTCGGTATTGTGCTTGAGCGGCACCTTGCGGCTGCCGCGCAGGCCTTCGTCGGCGGTGATCACCAGCTTCGAGCCGCAGTCGTCGATGCGGCCGGCGAGGCTGTCGGCGGAGAAGCCGCCGAACACCACCGAATGGACCGCGCCGATCCGCGTGCAGGCGAGCATCGCCACCGCAGTCTCGGGGATCATCGGCATGTAGATGGTGACGCGGTCGCCGCGCTTGACGCCGAGCTTCTTCAGGACGTTGGCGAAGACGCAGACCTCGTGATGCAGCTCGCGATAGGTGATGGTCCGTGATTCGCCGGGATCGTCGCCTTCCCAGATGATCGCCGGCTGGTCGCCGCGCGTCGCCAGATGCCGGTCGAGGCAGTTGGCGGAGACGTTGAGCGTGCCGTCCTCGAACCACTTGATCGAGACGTCGGGGGCGTAGCGGGTGTCCTTGACCCTGGTGAACGGCTTGATCCAGTCGATCTTGCCGGCCTGCTCGCGCCAGAAACCCTCGGGGTCGTCCACCGAGCGCGCGTACATCTCCTTGTACTTCGCCTCGTCGACGTAAGCGCGCGCCGCCCACGCGGCCGGAACCGGATAGACCTTATCGGACATGGTGCCTCCCGAAGTCGCTATTCCCCCTCGCGACCGGCGAGGGATCCTCCCTGGAACCCGAATAAACGCCGCCCGGCGCGGCGTGGCAAGCCCGCCGACCGCGACGCTTTGCACCTTGCCGCGGTGGCGGAAGGATCAGGCCCCGGCCATCTTCATGACGATCGCCCATTCGGCATCGGTGACCGGCTGCACCGACAGGCGGCTGAGCCGGACGAGCGCCATCTCGGCAAGCTTCGGATTGGCCTTGACGTCGGCGAGGGTGACCGGCTTCGGCACCTTCTCGAGCGCGCGGATGTCGACGCAGTCCCACTTGCCGGTGTCATCGGTGGAATCGGGATGGGCTTCCTTGATCACCTCGGCGATGCCGACCACCGCCTTGTCGCCGTTCGAGTGGTAGTAGAAGCCGCGCTCGCCCTTCTTCATGGCGCGCATGAAGTTGCGGGCGCTGAAATTGCGCACGCCCGTCCACTCGGTGCCCGCCTTCCCCGCCTTGACGAGGTCGTCCCAGGAGAAGACGTCCGCCTCGGACTTGAACAACCAGTAAGCCATCGCCGCATTCCTCCGCCGTCTCGGCCGGGAAAGTACACGGGGGCGATTGGCGCTGCAAAGGCGGGAAACGCCGTTGCTCTAAGTCGAACGCCGCAAGGTTGCCTGCTTGAGGGAATCGTACTCGTCACGGCTTATGGCCCCCTTCTCGAGGAGGGCATGCAGCTTCAGGATCTCATCGGCCGGATCCGCGGCCGGCACCGGAGGGAGCGGCGGCGGCTCGCGGTGTGCGACGTTCGGAACGGATGCCGGTGCCGATGGCGCGTAGGCTTGCTCCAGCCGGGGCGCGACACGATGCGGGAACCCCGGGCCGCCCGAATGCGGCACCATCATCTCATAGGACGACACCGGATCGAGCGGGTCCGGCCCGTATCGGTTGGCACCGTTGGTCCCGCGCAGGCAGAAGAGCTCGATGAACGCCCAGATGCTGAGAATCAGCGAGCCGAGCATGAAGAGTATCGCCACCGGCTGGCCCTGCGGCCCCTGCTTGGCCAAGGCCGCGCCGATCTCGCTGAGCACGGCCGGCGCGAACACCATGAGCCACCACCAGCCGCCGCTGCGGTCGCGATCATGCAGCCGCTTGACCGTCACCGAAACGCTGGAGACCAGGAATGCCACGAACACCGCGACAAAGACGACGGAAAGGGCCGGCGTCGGATCCCGCCCGCGGTTCCCGGCGACGATACCGTAGGCGACCAGCACGATGAGCAGGGCGACGCCGACGTATATCGCGTAGGCCCCCCAGAGCTGGGCGCGATTGAGACGACCCTGAAGTCCGAACAGAAACGACATGACCCCCCCGCGGTACCGACCTGTCCTCAGCCAATCGTTCTTCTCTTCAGGCGCTCGAACTCGGCCGGCGATATCGCGCCCCGCTCGAGCAGCGTCTGGAGCTTCCAGATCTCATCGGCGACGTTCGCGGACGAAGGAGGTTCGATGCGCACGCGCCGGACATCGTTGGCAAAGAGGTTCAGACCCGATTCGCCGCCGTCCGTCCCCCGGCCGGCCGCCGTGAGCGGAGACTTGTGAACCGCCTGCGCCGACCAGACGAGCGTGAGCAGCCATCCCAGCACCGTCACGCCGGCGGCCACGTTGATCACCATGATGATCCAGCGGTTCGGATGCCCCCGACTGAAGGCGACGATCGAGGGGAGGAGGTAAATCGCAAGCGCCGCGAGGCCCACAACCATGAGGAACGCGGCCGCGCCGTCATCGCCTCCCCCCGACATCTCCAACGCCTCCCCCCCAGGCGCAGAGTGCGGCGCCCATGGAGGGACATCATGGCGGAAACACCGCAACACGCAAGGGTAGTAATCTTGACGACGGGCCCCACGAGCCCATGCGAGGATAGTCGGCCTTAGGCGGCGGCGGCGAAGCCGGCGGCCGGATCCGCCGCGCCGGTGGCGACGAGCATGCCGGACGCGCCCTTCAGCCCGTCCTTCGCAAACTCGAGCGCGAGGAAGCGCCGCCGGTCGACCGGACCCGGCATCATCAGCCCGCCGGTGGCGGCGCCGCTGAAGCCGAAGCGCTCGTAGTATTCGGGATCGCCGACGAGGATCACGGCACCATGGCCGGCGAGCTCGGCCCGGTTGAGCGCGACCTGCATGAGGCCGCTGCCGACGCCGCGGCCCTGCATCGCCGGATCGGCGGCGAGCGGGCCGAGGAGCAGCGCCGGCACGCCGCCGGCCGAGACGCTCCAGAGGCGCACGGAGCCGACC
>JAEVZM010000595.1 GCA_023392225.1 Pseudomonadota bacterium | reverse complement strand
CCCCCCCCCCCCCCCCGCGCCCCCCGCCGCCTCTCCCGGCGGCGGCGTCCCGCCGCTGCGGGCCGCGCTGCGCCCTGCTCATCGCACTCGCGGCCCTGGTGCTGGTGGTCGCCGGAGGGCTGCTCTGGTACCTCGTGCAGGAGGACAGGACCGTCGCCGAGGCATCGATCCCGCCGGAAGAGCCGGCACCGGTTGCCCCGCTCCAGGCCGAGCCGGAGCCGGAGCCCGCCCCGACGCCGCCGACCGAGCCAGCCCCGTTGTCATTCGCCGAGCGCCTCGCGCTCTACCGCGGCGAGGAGGACCACGCCCGGGAGCTTTACCTCCTCGCGCAGGAGGCCCGGGACGGTGGCGACGTCGAGGTCGCCATCGACGCTCTCAGCCTCGCCGCGCAGCGCAGCTCCCCGGAAGCCAATCTCGACATGGGGCGCCGCTACGATCCCGGGATCGCCGGCGGCGGCGAGCGGGAGTTTGCGCCCCAGCCGCTCTCGGCGGCCCGCTACTACTGCCGCGCGATCGCCCTCGGCGCAGCGGGGGCAGACGACCTCCTCGCCGACCTGAAGTCGCGGGCGGCCGCCCCTCCCCGGGAGGAGGCCGAGCTCTTCCACGACTTTCCCCCGGACTACGAATGCAGCACCTGATTTCCCACGCGCGGAGACCCCCGATGCCACGACCAATGTCCGCGATTCTGAGGCTGGCGCCGCTGCTCCTCGCGCTCATGATGCTCGGGGGACAGCTCGGCCCGGCCGCGGCGCAGGCCCGCCAGCCTCTGCGCCTCGACGACAGCCAGACGCTCTTCCAGCGCATCCTGACGCGACCGGATGCGCCGATCGCCGCGGCGCCGGGCGGCGATCCAACGGAGTCCTTCCCGCCCTTCGTGATGTTCTACGTCTACGGCGAACAGACGGTCGGCGACGCGACCTTCCTCGAGGTCGGCCGGACCATCAGCCAGGGCGCGGAAGGCTGGATGCCGAAGGAGCGCACGATCGAGTGGCGCCAGGCGGTTGTCGTCGGGTTCACCAATCCCGCCAATCGCGAGCGCGCCCTCCTCTTCCGCTCGCCCGAGAGCATGCAGGAGGCGCTGTCCGGCGAGGACGTCCTCAGCTACCTCGCGCATCTGCGGGAACAGGCATCGGAGGGCACGCTCGACGCCGACAGCCCGGTCATCTCGATCGAGCCCGCGGAGTTCGTCGACATCGAGACCAACTTCTACACGCTTCCGATCATCCAGTTCTCGGACATCCGCCTGCCCAACCACATGCCCGCCAAGCTCCTCAAGGTGGCGTCGCTGTCGGAGCGTGAGGTCCCCAAGACCCCGCCACCCAGCCGCGAGGAGCTGCTGCGAGACTACAAGGTCGGGGTGGTCTTCGTCATCGACACCACCAAGTCGATGGCCGCCTATATCGAGGAGGTGCGGGATGCGGTCGCCGCCCTCAAGGAGCGCCTCTCGAGCTATGAGGAGGCGGAGCGCATCCGCTTCGGACTGATCGGGTTTCGGGACAACACCACCCTCGCCCCCGAGCTCGAATACGTCACCAGGACCTATCTGCCGCTCAACGAGGATGGGACCGCCGACCGGTTCCTCGCCGCGATCGGGGAGATGGAAGTCGCCAGCGCCAACAGCGTCGGGTTCAACGAGGATGCGATGGCCGGTGTCGCGGCGGCACTGCGCGATACCGACTGGGCGCCCTTCGGCGGGCGCTATGTCATCCTCATCACCGACGCGGGGCCGCGTCCGCCCGGGCCCGATGCCGCGATGGGCATGCTCGCCGTTCCGGAGATCCAGAACGAGGCGGAGCGGAACAACACCGTCATCTACACCATGCATCTGGAGACGCCCGAGGGCGCCTTCGACCACGAGTCGGCGAGCGCCACCTACCGGCAGCTGTCCCGCTTCGGCGACGTCGAGACCTATTACGGCATCGCCGACGGCAGCCGCGAGGCGTTCCGCGTCCAGGTCGACGGACTGGCGTCGGCGCTCATCTCCCAGATCAACGGCGCGCTGCAAGGGGTGCTGGCCGATGCAGAGGCTGAAGCCGGCACCGGGGACCACGACACCACCCATGACCGCGTCGGCCGTGCGATGCAGCTCGCCTATCTAGGCCGTGCCGCCGACACGCAGCCGCCCGAGGTGTTCGAAGGCTGGCTGACCAGTCGTGACCCGATCGATCGCTTCGCCTTGCCGGTCGCGCCCTACATCCTGATGTCGCGCAACGAGCTGTCGACGCTCTACGACGTGATGACGGAGACGGTCCGCCTCGGCCGCGACAGCCCCCGCTCCAGCGACTTCATCACACGCCTTCGCGAGCAGGCGGCGCTGGTCAGCCGCTCGCCGGAGTTCGTGCGCAATGCCGGAACTCTCGGCGACGTGCTGGGCGAGTATCTCGACTCGCTCCCCTATACCAGCGACGCGCTCAGCATCACCGACGATGCCTGGCGCGACATGGGGCAAATCCAGGAGCAAGCGTTGCTCGACTCGATGGAGTCGAAGATGGAAGCCCTCGCCCGCCTCCACTCCGACGCCTCGCGCTGGTGGTCACCCTCCCCCGGAGCACCGGCGGGCGAGTACCTCACCGTCGTCCCGCTGAGCCTGATGCCGTGAGCGACGGCCCGACCCGCGCAGCATGGCCGACCCTGTCGATCGGGCTCCTCGCCCGGCATCTGCAGGACGGCCAGCGTCGGTCGGTGATCGAGATCGCCGATTGCGCCCTGTGGCCCGGCATCTGCTACGCGCTGGTCGGCGAGAGCGGGATCGGCAAGACGACGTGCCTCGAGATCCTGGCGCTGGCCCAGCGCCCCGAGCGCGTCGAGAGGTTCGTCCTTCGCGATCAGGACGGGGCGAGCACGGACCTCGCCGCGCTGCTCGCTCGCGACGAGGCCGGCGCGCTGTCGGCGATCCGCGCCCACCACTTCGGCTACGTGACACAGACCAGCCTGCTGCTTCCCTTCCTGACCGTTCGGGAGAATGTCGAGCTGGCCCAGAAGATCGCCGGCCGCATGGATGCGCCACACGTCGACCGGCTGCTCCAGGCGATGGACCTCGCACCGCTGGCCCGAGCGATGCCCGGTGCCTTGTCGGGCGGCCAGCGCCAGCGCGCCTGCATCGCCCGGGCGCTGGCCCATCGCCCGTCGGTGATCCTCGCCGACGAGCCGACCAGTGCCGTCGATGCGGAGATGGCGCAGACGATCCTTCGGATCATCGTCGCCCAGGCCGAGGAGACGGGCGCGGCGGCCCTGGTCATCACCCACAATCGCGGGCTGGCCCGCGCTTTCGGCTTGCCCGAGCTGTCCGTCCACAGCACGAGCACGAGCGAGGGCCTGCACACGGTCGTGTCGTCGCCACCGGGGCAGTCCACTGCTTCCGCCCTTGCGGCGGAGATGACGCTATGAACTCGTCCTACGCGGCCTGGCTCTCGTTGCGCGCCATCCGGCACCGCCCCTTGCCGACGCTCGTCAGTGCCCTCGGCCTTGCGGCCGTGCTCGCGCCGCTGATCATCCTCTACGGTCTGAAATCCGGGGTGATCACCGGACTCATCGAAACGCTCAAGAGCGACCCAACGATCCTTCAGGTCGCGCTCACCGGAAACAACTCACTGACCGACGAGGAGGTCGCCGCCTTGCGCCAGCGGCCCGAAGTCGCCGTCGCCCTCGGGACGTTCGGCAAGCTCAGCGGCCGGACGGAGCTGGGTAGCGCGGCGCTCGGCATGGGAGTCGAGATCAGCGACTGGCAGCCGGCCGCCGAGAACGACCCGCTGCTCCCCGCGGGCACCACGATCGGCGAGGACGAGATCGCCCTCGCCGAACCGCTTGCCGAGAGGCTCCGCGTCGTGCCGGGGCAGCCGGTACAGGCCTTTGCCTACCGCAACAACGCGGCCGAGGTCCTCGCCATCACCCTGACGGTCGCCGAGATCGTGCCGCGCCGGAAGCTGGATGGCCGGGAGGACACGCTGGCGCTGGTCCACCCCAGTGTCCTCGACCGGCGGGCCGCGTTCCAGGACGACTTCGAAGTGCCCGAGTACGGGATCGGAGGGCGGCCCCTCGCCGAGCGGAACCGGGCGTATAGCAGCGTCAGGCTCTATGCCTCGTCCATCGAGGACGTGGTGGCGCTCGACGGCATCATGAGCGCGGCAGGCTTCCGCCCGGACAGCAAGGCGGCCAATATCGCCTGGGTGCAGAGCCTCGAGATGGTGATGGCCGGCGTATTCGGCGTCATCTCGACTGCCGGCGTGATCGGCTTCTCGCTGTCGCTGTGGGCCAACGTCACCTCCAACCTTCAGCAGTACCGGGGCCAGCTCAGCCTGCTCCGCCTGCTCGGGCTCGGGAGCGGCGCGCTGACGGCGTTTCCGGCCGTGCAGGTGCTGGCGACGGCGACCCTCGGCGTGTTGCTGGCGACCGCGCTCGCCATCGGTGCCGCAACCCTCCTCAACCGCCTTTTCCTCACCGACATGTTCGACGGCAGCATCTGTCGGATCGAATGGGGTCACCTCGCTCTCGGCGCGCTCGTCTCCTACGCGATCTCGCTCGTGGTCATGCTCTGGCTCATTCACCGGCTGTCCGCGATCAACCCTTCGGAGGCTCTGGCCGAGAATGTCTGAAGCACCGCAGGCGCCCGCCGCGGCCGGAGCCGGTCGCCGGATCGTCATGGCCACCGGCCTCTTGCTGACATGCTGGATGGTGCCGCTCGCCGGCCATGCCGCATCGCAGGAGCTGCCATGGAACCGCCAGCCGGACGACGACGACATCGTCTTCGCCCTGCCCTGCGACCAGAAGATCGTGTTCCGGCGCGTCGTGACGCAGGCCGGGCGCGAGACGGTCGGGCTGCATCTCGACGATCGGCGCATCCTCCTCGGCCGTTCGAACGACAACACCGCCTACTACGACTACTACCGCCAGGAGTTCATCGCCGGGCACTTTACCGACGGCGACGCCCGCTTCTACCTGATCGGCAAGTACGAGGTCACCGAGGCGCAGTACGCCAGCCTGATGCGCGACGACTGCTCGGGTGACGCCGAGCTCCCCGCTTCGGACATGAGCTGGTACGACGCTGTCGAGTTCACCCGCCGGGCGACCGCCTATGTCCGTGCCAACGATCGGGCCGAGCTGACCGCCGCAATCGGCCAGGACGCCGCCTATTTCCGCCTGCCGACGGAAGCCGAGTGGGAGTTCGCGGCGCGCGGGGGTCTCGCGGCATCGACCGAGGAGTTCCAGGCCGAGCGGCTGCCGCTGCGCGGCGCCCCGGCCCAGCCGACCTGGTACAGGCTCCCCCAGCTCAGCCAGAGCCAGCCCGCGATCATG
>JAEVZM010000557.1 GCA_023392225.1 Pseudomonadota bacterium | reverse complement strand
AGCCCGAGCCGGCCGCCTACGCGGACGAGAAATACCCCGACCGTCTCGACGGCACGCTGTCGGCGGAGGGCGACCTCGAGGCGGACAACAACCCGGTCGGCGGCCACTTCCGCCTTCCCACCACGCTGGCGCCATGGCTCCGCTTCAAGGAGGCGGTGAACGAGGCAACCGGCATCACGTTCGGCGGCTCCTACGGCGTCCTCTGGCAGAACTACCAGAACGGCCTTTCGGACGACGACAACGCGGTCGGCGGCAAGTTCACCATGAACTTCTCCCGCGACATGCTGTTCCGCGAGCTGCCGAGCGCGCTGACCTTCGACATGGCGGTCGAGGCGCGCCACCCGATCGGCACCGACCAGCCGCCGCTCTGGGCCGGCTTCTCGGCCGGCTCGATCACCGCGACGGCGGCGACCTGGGGCGAGTTCGACCTCGGCATCACCCAGGCCTATATCCGCCAGAACCTTCTCGACGGGCGCATCCAGTACACCATCGGCAAGATCTTCGCGCCGAACTACGTCAACGCCTATCCGCTGTTCGACGACAATCGCCAGTTCCTCAACCAGAACTTCACGACGAGCCCGACGATCCCGGTGCCGCTCCGCGGCTTCGGCCTCGCCGGCGCGGTCTACCCGACCGACGGCGGGTTCTACGTCTCGGGCGGCATGTACACGCCCTACAGCAGCGACACCGGCTGGACGATCGACGACTTCTTCGAGCGCAACCAGTACTTCTACAATCTCGAGATCGGCTGGAGCAGCCTCGCCAATACCGGCGTGCCGCTGCAGGCGCGGGGCGCCATGGACGCCAACAACTTCCACATCACCCCGTGGTATCGGGACGAGCTCGACGACGGCACGCCTGAGGCCTACGGCGTCGCCTTCAACGCCAACTACATGCTGCAGGACAACGTCATGATGTTCCTGCGCGGCGGCCTCTCGCACGGCTGGGCGATCGAGCGGAACCTGGCGCTCGGCTTCGGCGTCCGGCCGGCGCGGGCGGAGGGCGACCTGTTCGGCGTGGCGATGGGCTGGGCGACGCCGGAGAGCGATTTCCTGCCGCAGCAATACACGGCGGAGATGTTCTACCGCTACCAGCTGACGCCGCACCTCGCGATCACGCCCGACGCGCAGCTCATCCTCAACCCGGCGCTGAACCCGACCGAGGACGTGCTCTGGGCCTGCGGCATCCGCTCCCGCCTCACGTTCTGAGGCAGGGAAGGGGAGCCCCGGCGACGGCTCGGCTTCGGCCGTGGTCGCCGCGCTCCTTGCGGGCGAGCCGGTGCCGGGCGCGGGCGGCTTGGGGATACCGTCCCCGCGCCGGCCTCGGGCTCTAGTCGAGGCCGGTCTTGCCCTCGGCCCAGTAGGCCTTCGTCCTCATCCGCGATGACGGGATGCCGGCGCCCTTGAGCGCGCGGCTGACACGCTGGATCGACGACGCCTTGCCGGCGAGGACGATCGGCGGCCCGGCCTGGGCGAAGACGGCCATCTCGGCCTCGATCTGGCCGAGATGCCGGTCGTCGTCGCGCCGCTGAACGAGCTCCGCCTCGACCAGGTCAAGCGCGTCGAGCACGCGGCGCGATTCCGCGATGTCGGAGACCTCGAAGATCGGGATGACGTCGCTGGCGCTCGTGCCGCGCAGCGCGGCCGCGAGCCCGAACGCCGTCTCGTCGCCGAAGAGGAGCACCGGGGCGCCGGGGGCGGAGAGGTCGAGCGAGCGGCGCGGCCCGAAGAAGCGGCAGTCGTAGCCCCGCCTTGCCTCGCGGACCCAGTGGCTGCCCGGGCCCTCGCCATGGGCGAAGGCGAGAATGCGGGTGCTGCCCCGCGTCTTGTCCCACGCCATGGGCGTATAGGTCCGCGCCGCAAGGCCGGTGCCCACCGCCACCTGGATCTTGTCACCGACCGTCCAGTCGAGGTTGCGCGGCGCCTCCTCCTGCAGCTCGATCAGGCGGAAGCGGGGAGAGAGGGTCTCGACGGCGGCAATGCGCGCCGGGTGCATGAACCAGCTCTGGAGGGTGCGGGCGAGCCGGCCCGTGGGGGCGGGCGGCGGCGCGGCATGGTCCGACAGGTCGGCAGTGTGGGGCAACGGTCCGGATCCTTCTCGCATGAGATCGGGATCAAGATAGGTGCGCGCCGCGTGACCGCATTCCGAAAAGACGACAAAATATTGCTCGTTCCGGCCAAAGACGCAGGGACGGCCGAGCCGGCTCCGGACTCACGCGGGGACGCGGCGCTCGGCGAGGTATCGCGCCGGCGGCTTTCCCATCGCCTTCCGGAACATGGTGACGAAGGCGCTGGCCCCTTCGTAGCCGAGATCGGCCGCGACGGCCTGGACCGAGGCGCCCTGGTCCAGCCGCTGCAGCGCCGTGACGATGTGGAGCTGCTGGCGCCAGCGGCCGAAACTGAGGCCGGTCTCGCGCTTGAGGGTGCGGGTCAGGGTCCGCGGCGCGACGGCCATGCGCCGGCTCCAGTCCTCGATGGTCGCCCGGTCGGCGGGATCCTCCATCATGGCCGCGGCGATGGCGCGGAGCCGCGTGTCGTCCGGCATCGGGAAGCTCAGGTTCTCGACCGGTGCGGCGGCCAGCTGGTCGAGCAGCACCGTGGCAATCCGGCCGTCGGCGCCGTCGACATCGTAGAGGACCGGCATCTCGGTGACATGGAGGAGCAGGCGCTCGAGGAGGGGCGAGACCGACAGGGTGCAGCAGTGCGCCGGCAGGCCGGGCGCGGCATCGGGCTCGACGAGCAGCACGTAGGCCTCGACATGGCCGGCGATGGCGACGCTGTGCGCGACATCGCCGGGAATCCACACCGCACAGCGCGGCGGCACGATCCGGACGCTCCCCTCGGCCTCGCACCGGACCATGCCGCGGAGGGTCAGGACGAGCTGGGCCTTGCGATGCCGGTGGAGGGGAAACTCCATCCCCTTGGTTTCGACGCTGCCGCCAATGGCGACAATCGCTCGGGGTGTGTTCTCGAGGTCGAGGGCGCTCGCCTCGATTTCACACGCGGGATCGGGGAAGTAGAGCGGCACGGGCGGTGATCCATCCAGGTCCGGGAGTGACCGGATCGGACAATATCAGCTAGCGATTGCGCGAATCAACACGGCTGGGCTGCTGTCCGGCGCCCTTGAGGAGGGGCTGGGGCGCGTTGCCGGCGGAGCGATGCAGCGCGATAGTGGCGTGGCAGGAAGCGCGAGCGATGGAGGACGTGATGGGCGGAGACGAGGCGGGCGACGCGCCGGCGGTCACGCGCGGACGCTGCCTGTGCGGCGCGGTCGGATGGACCTTCACCGGCCGGATCCCGGACGCCACGATCTGCAACTGCACGGCCTGCCGGCGCTATGGCGGCCTGTGGGCCTATGACTTCGTCGGCGGCGCGATCGCGATCGACGACCCCGAGGGGCGGCTCACCGCCTATGTGCGCGGTCCGCGCTCGCCACTCTCGTTCGACTTCTGCTCGCGCTGCGGCAACCTGGTGCGCTGGATGGGGCTCCGGCCCGAGGACGACGGACGGATCCGCACCGCGGTCAACCTCCGCCTCGCCGACCCGGAGGCCGTCGCCGACATCCCGCTGCTTCGCTTCGACGGCCTGCACAGCTTCGAGGACCTACCGACGCACGACAAGACCGTCCGCGACGTCTGGTTCTGAGAGTTCGAACACGGCCGCTCGGGTCGCAGCCGCGTCTGTCCCATCGCTATTCGCGAGCCCGCAGCGGGGAGCCGGCGCTGCAGTCACCGAGGCGCGCGGTGTCCGGATGGTTGCTGGACCCGCCGGCGCGGATCGCCGAGGAGGACGGCGATCGAAGCCCATCCGAAGCGTGGAGTGGACCGTGGGACTGTTGAAGCTGCCGAAATATGTCGAACTGCCGGGCGGGGTCGCGCCAGTGACGGGGTGCCGGGCCGAGGACATCGCGCCGCTGGTGATCCTCACCAACCTCCGGGATCACGTCCGGCGCAGCGAGGCGCTTCACGACGAGGTGACCTTCCGGATCGACGCCGGCTGGGAGGTCAACACGATCAGCGGCCGCTACCGGGGCCGGCCGGTCACCGTGAGCTCGGCCGGGATCGGCGCCGGCCAGACCGCCAACGTGCTCGAGGAGCTGATCAATCTCGGCGGCAAGGTGTTCATCCAGATCGGCGCGACCGGCGCGATCCAGGAGCGGATCGCGATGGGCGACGTGGTCATCCCGACGGCGGCGGTCCGCGACGAGGGCACGACGCGCTACTACGCGCCGAAGAAGTACCCGGCGGTCTCCGACTATCGGGTGGTCGCAACCCTCGCCGCCGCGGCGCGGAAGGCGGGCAACACCGTGCACACCGGCATCATCCGCACCACGGACGGCTTCTACGCCTCGCAGCGCATCGACAAGTATGTCGAGCGGTACCACGACCTCGGGGTGCTCAGCGTCGAGCAGGAGGTCGCCGCGATCCTCGCCATCGCCAGCGCCCGCGGCTGCTATGCCGGGGCGACGCTCATGGTGATCGGCAACCTCGTCACCGGCGAGCACAGCCTCAACGGCGACCAGGAGGGCCTGGTCGAGACGGAGTGGTTCGACCAGACCCGGTTTGCGCTCGATGCGCTGATCGAGCTCGAGGCGGAGCTGCTCTAGCCCGCGCCGCCTATTCCGGCACCTCGCGGACGGCGCCCCGGGCGGCGCTGGTCGCCATCGAGGCATAGGCGCGCAGCGCGGTCGAGACCTTGCGGGTGCGCTTCTCGACCGGCTTCCAGGCATTGGCGCCGCGCTCCTCCATCGCCTCGCGGCGGGCGGCGAGCACGGCGTCGTCGACCGCGAGGTGGAGCTTCCGGTTCGGGATGTCGATCTCGATCAGGTCGCCGGTCTCGACGAGGCCGATCAGCCCGCCCTCGGCCGCCTCGGGCGAGGCGTGGCCGATGGAGAGGCCCGAGGTGCCGCCGGAGAAGCGGCCGTCGGTGATCAGCGCGCAGGCCTTCCCGAGGCCCTTCGACTTCAGGTAGCTGGTCGGGTAGAGCATCTCCTGCATGCCCGGGCCGCCGCGCGGACCCTCGTAGCGGATGACCACCACGTCGCCGGCCTTGACCTTGCCGGTGAGGATGCCGGAAACGGCCGAGTCCTGGCTCTCGAACACCACCGCGGGACCGGAGAAGACCAGGATCGATTCGTCGACGCCGGCGGTCTTCACGATGGCGCCGGCCTCAGCGAGGTTGCCGAACAGCACGGCGAGGCCGCCGTCCTTGGAGAAGGCATGCTCGACGTCGCGGATCACGCCCTTCTCGCGGTCGAGGTCGAGCTCCTTGTAGCGGCGTTCCTGGCTGAACGCGGTCTGCGTCGGCACCCCGCCGGGGGCGGCCTTGAAGAAGTCGCGCACGCTCGGGCTGTCGGTGCGGCGGATGTCCCACTGGCCGAGGGCGCTGGCCATGGTCTCCGAGTGGATGGTCGGCAGCGACGCATCGATCAGGCCGCCGCGCTCGAGCTCGCCGAGGATCGCCATGATGCCGCCGGCGCGATGAACGTCCTCCATGTGGACGTCGGACTTCGACGGCGCGACCTTGCAGAGGCACGGCACGCGCCGCGACAGCCGGTCGATGTCGGCCATGGTGAAGTCGACGCCGGCCTCGTGGGCAGCGGCGAGGAGGTGCAGCACGGTGTTGGTCGAGCCGCCCATGGCGATGTCGAGGGTCATCGCGTTCTCGAAGGCCGCGAAGTTGGCGATGGCGCGCGGCAGCACGCTGACGTCGTCCTGCTCGTAGTAGCGGCGGGCGAGGTCGACGATCAGGTGGCCGGCCTCGACGAACAGGCGCCGGCGGTCGCCATGGGTGGCAAGCGTCGAGCCGTTGCCGGGCAGCGACAGGCCGAGCGCCTCGGTGAGGCAGTTCATCGAGTTGGCGGTGAACATGCCCGAGCACGAGCCGCAGGTCGGGCAGGCCGAGCGCTCGATGGTCTGCACGTCCGCCTCGGAGATCTTGTCGTCGGCGGCGGCGACCATGGCGTCGATCAGGTCGAGCGCGACCTCCTTGCCGCCGAGCACGACCTTGCCGGCCTCCATCGGGCCACCCGAGACGAACACGGTCGGCACGTTGATGCGCAGCGAGGCCATCAGCATGCCGGGGGTGATCTTGTCGCAGTTCGAGATGCAGACCATGGCGTCGGCGCAGTGCGCATTGACCATGTACTCGACGGAGTCGGCGATGAGATCGCGCGAGGGCAGCGAATAGAGCATGCCGTCGTGGCCCATGGCGATGCCGTCATCGACCGCGATGGTGTTGAACTCCTTGGCGACGCCACCGGCCGCCTCGACCTCGCGCGCCACCAGCTGGCCGAGATCCTTGAGGTGGACGTGGCCCGGCACGAACTGGGTGAACGAGTTTACGATGGCGATGATCGGCTTCCCGAAGTCGCTGTCCTTCATGCCGGTCGCGCGCCAAAGGCCGCGGGCACCGGCCATGTTGCGGCCGTGGGTAGTGGTTCGGGAGCGATAGGCAGGCATCTCGGTATTCCTCCGGCATGGCCGATCCGTCCGGGAAAACGCGGACCGTTGCAGCCAACAAGCGCCTCGTTTTGCCCGCTGCCGGGCCGCCGCGCAAGACTTTGCGGCTTCACAGCGTAGCGAGCGGCCCGCGGCGGTGCGATTCGAGCGGTGTCCCGTGCGGGTTGCGCCGGCCGAGCGCCGGCGCCGCGGAGCCTAGCGGCGCCTGCGCCTCAGAACGATCCCGTGAAGTCCTTTTTCTCCAGCGGCACGCCGTTGTGGCGGAGGATGTCGTAGGTCGTGGTGGCGTGGAACATGAAGTTGGGCAGGGCGAGGCGCTGGAAGTAGGCGAGCCCGGTCATGGTCTTCTGCTCCTGGCCCCAGGGCACCGTCACCGTGCGGGTCGCGCCGGCGTCCACCGCCGCCGTGTCGGCGGCCTTGACGAAGGCGAGGGTGGCGTCGAGACGGGCGTGGAGGTCGGCGACGGTGTCGAGCTTCTCCGGCAGCGGCGGCACGTCGGTGCCGGCGAGCCGGGCGATGCCGCGCACGCCAAAGGCGGTCGCGCCGGCGATCTGCTGGCGAACCGGCCACATGTCGGGATAGAGCCGGGCCTCGAGGAGCACGGCGGGGTCGTAGCCGGCTGCCTTGGCGTGCGCCTCGGCCTTGTCGAGGATGGCTTTCAACTGCTCGAGGATGCGCTCGAACAGCGGCACGGCGAGATCGTACATCGAGACAGACATGGAGAATCCCCGGTGGGTGGAGGCAGGACGCAGGCCGCGACGCGAGCGGTGCCCGCGCTGCGGCGGGCACCGGGAATCATGGCACGCTTCGGAGACCTGACTA
Source organism: Pseudomonadota bacterium (assembly GCA_023392225.1). Lineage (GTDB taxonomy): Bacteria > Pseudomonadota > Alphaproteobacteria > Rhizobiales > Kaistiaceae > Bauldia. The sequence goes on along the minus strand of JAEVZM010000557.1, from coordinate 1,104 downwards.
GCCGAACGTCTTCTCGCCGGCGACCCAGGTCTCCGAGATCTTGATGTTCATGATCTCGTCCGGGGCGACCTTGAAGGGATCCTGTTCGAGGACCACGAAGTCGGCCTCCTTGCCCGTCTCGAGCGAGCCGAGGCGGTCGCCCTGGCCGATCTGGTGGGCGGCCATCGACGTCACGGCGCGGAGCGCCTCCTCGACCGAGATCGCCTGGTCCGGCCCGACCACCGACTTGTCGATGTCGCAGACCCGGGTGACGGCGGTCTGGACGAGGCGGAGCGCGCCCGGCGGCGAGCAGGGGGCGTCGGTGTGGAGCGTGAAGGGGATGCCGTCCTTCACGCAGGCGCCGGCCGGATCCATGAACGCGGTCCGCTCCGGCCCGAAGATCTGGTCGCGATAGGCGGCGCCGTAGAAGAACACGTGGTTCATCAGGAAGCTCGGCTCGACGCCAAGCGACTTCATGCGCTGGAGCTGGTCGGGACGGACCATGGTCGAGTGCTCGATGCGGTTGAGCCCGGTCTTGGGATTGGCGCCATAGGCCGCCTCGATGGCGTCGAGCGCGTCGTCGATGGTGGCGTCGCCGTTGCAGTGGATCTGTACCGGCCAGCCGGCGGCCTTGATCTCGGCGACCATCTGCTTGAGCTGGTCGGCGGGGTAGTTCGGCGTGCCCTTCTCGGTGGTGTTGAGGTAGGGCTTGGTCTGCGCGCCGGTGAGCGTCTGGTTTGAGCCGTCGCCGATGATCTTGACGCCGAACAGCGAGAACCGGGAGTCGGGGAGGAGCGTCGCCTTCGCCCCGTAGCCGAGATGTTCGTAGGCCGCGAGGGCCTTGAGATCGTCGTACTGGAAGCTGGCGCTGAGCCGCCCGGTGCCGCTCGCGGTGAGCTTGACGAGGCCCTCGACCCAGGCGGGCTGGACCGTGCCCGGCTCGTGGGTCATCGTGTAGCCGAGCGCCGCGCTCGACTTGAAGTAGTCGGTCATCGCCTTGGCGAAGACCGTCGGCGTGATCTTCGGCAGGGCCTTGGTCACGAACATGAGCATGGCGCTCTCTTCGTAGACGAGGCCGTTGAACGAGCCGTCGGCATTGCGGCCCAAATGGCCGCCGCCGGGGAG
>JAEVZM010000525.1 GCA_023392225.1 Pseudomonadota bacterium | reverse complement strand
GGACCGGACAGCGCCGCGGCCGCCAGCGCCGCTGCCGCGATGGCGAGGCCGAAACCGGGAAAGCCGACGCCGAAGACCACCAGCGCGAGGACGAGCGCGACGGTGAAGGGCAGCGCCGGCCGCGACGAGCCCTCGGTGATCCCGCTCCATTCGGCATGCACGGCGCCGGCGACCGCGGCAACGACGAGCGCCGCCAGGATGCCGCCAGCCCAGGCAGCGGCGACCGCCACCGCGATCAACACCACCGAGGACGCGATCCGCGGCAGGAGGTCCCGATTCATCACAGGGCGTCCGGAGGTTGCCGCACCGGCCACACTCACGCCGGGCTCCGCGCGGCAAAGCCGCCATAGCGGCGGTCCCGCGTGCCGAACTCCTCGATGGCCGCGCCGAGGTGGCTGGCGTCGAAGTCCGGCCAGAAGTCCGGCAGGAACACCAACTCGGCATAGGCCGACTGCCACAAAAGGAAATTGCTCAGCCGGAAGTCGCCGCCGGTGCGGATGATCATGTCCGGATCAGGCATGCCGGCGGTGTCGAGATTGTCGCCGAGCGCCCGCTCGTCGATCGCGGCCGGGTCGAGCGTTCCCTCTGCCACCTTGTCGGCGAGGCGGCGGGCGGCGCGGACGATCTCGTCGCGGCCGCCATAGTTGAACGCCACCACCATGCGCAGGCGCCGGTTCTCGGCGGTCAGCGTCTCGGCCTCGCAGATCAGCGAAGCGATGTCGGCGGGCAGCCCCTCGCGCTTGCCGATGACGATGATCTGGACGCCGTCCCGGTGCAGCCGCGCCAGGTCGCGCCGGATATACATGCGGATAAGGCCGAACAGGAACTCGACCTCGGTGATCGGGCGCGACCAGTTCTCGGACGAGAAGCTGTAGAGGGTGAGGTAGCCGAGACCCCGATCGAGCGCGGCGTCGACGGTGCGGCGCACCGCCTCGACCCCGGCGCGATGGCCCATGCTCCGCGGCAGGCCGCGACGCTCGGCCCATCGGCCATTGCCATCCATGATGATGGCGACGTGGCGGAGGGTTCCCGCGTCGTTCCCGGCGGCCACCTTCGGCTGGCTGGCTTGCGACGTCATGAGGGTGCTCCGCCCCGCGAGAGTCAGACCTGGGTAATCTCCCCTTCCTTGGTGGCGAGAATCTGGTCGATCTCGCCGATCATCTGGTCGGTCAGCTTCTGGATCTGGTCGGAGACCTTGGCGCTCTCGTCCTTGCCCATGCCGCCGTCGTTCTCGGCCTTCTTCAGAAGGTCGAGCCCGTCGCGACGAACGTGGCGCACGGCGACGCGGGCCTGCTCGGCATATTTGTGGGCGATCTTGACCAGCTCCTGGCGCCGCTCGGCGTTGGGCGCCGGAACCGGGATGCGAAGGAGCTGTCCGTCGATGATCGGGTTGAGGCCGAGATTGGCCTCGCGGATCGCCCGGTCGACCGCCGACACCGGCGCCCGGTCCCAGACCTGGACCGCATTGGTCCGCGGCTCCGGCACGCTGATCGAGGCGAGCTGGGTGATGGGCATCTGGGCGCCGTAGGCTTCGACGACGATGGGCTCGAGCAGGTTGGCCGAGGCGCGCCCGGTCCTGAGACCGGCGAGCTCGCTGCGCAGCGACGTCACCGCACCCTGCATTCGGCGACTGAGATCGTCGAGGTTCATGGAGTCCTCCTTCTGGTCCGCCGGCGACGGCCTAATCCGCCGCCACCCTGGACCGCCATTGTTCTTGTCAGCCGGAGACGACGGTCCCGCGGCCTCCGCCCTTTAGAATCTCGACGAAGCCGCCGGGCGCGTGGATGCTGAACACGATTATCGGGATACCGTTCTCGCGGGCAAGGGCCATGGCCGCAATGTCCATGACCTTGAGCTCCCGACCGATCGCCTCGGCATAGGTCAGCCGCTCGTAGCGGGTCGCCGTCGGGTCGAGCTTGGGGTCGGCGGTGTAGATGCCGTCGACCATGGTCCCCTTGAACAGGCCGTCGCAGCCCATCTCCGCCGCCCGGAGCGCGGCACCGGTGTCGGTGGTGACGAAGGGGCTACCGATGCCGCCGGCGAAGAGCACCGCCTCGCCGGCATCGTAGGCCGCCTGGGCCGTCTTCTGATTGAACGTCTCGCAGAAGCTCGGCATGGCGACGGCCGAGAACAGCCTGGTGCGCAACCCGCGCGCGGCGAGCTTCTGCTCGAAGGCGATGGCGTTCATCACCGTCGCCAGCATGCCCATCTGGTCGCCGGCGACGCGGTTGCCGCCGTTCTTCGCCAGGGTCATGCCGCGGAAGATATTGCCGCCGCCGAGCACGATGCCGACCTTGACGCCGAGCGCCATGGCGCCCTCGACCTCGGCCGCGAGCCTCTCGGTCACGGCATCGTCGATGCCGAACGGCTTGTCGCCGAGGAGCGCCTCACCGGACAGCTTGAGCAGCGCACGCTTGAAGCGGACTTGCCCCGACATCCGGCCCTGCCCCCCTTCTGCAACCGGGCTCCGCCCCGCTACATGCGCCGGGGTGGAGCCCTGAGTTATCCCGTCCTCAGGCCTTGTCGGTGCCGGCCGCGGCCGCAACTTCGGCCGCGAAGTCCGACTCGACCTTCTCGACGCCCTCGCCGAGACGGAAGACGACGAACTCGGTCACCTCGATCGGGGCGCCGACATCGGCCTCGGCCGCCTTGACGGCACTGCCGACGGTCTTTTCGGTGTCGACCACGAAGTTCTGGGCGAGGAGGACCACCTCCTCGTAGAACTTCCGGATCCGGCCCTCGACCATCTTGGCGATGATCGCTTCCGGCTTGCCGGACTCCTTGGCCTGCTCGCTGAACACGGCGCGCTCGCGGGCGACGACCGCGGGGTCGACCTCCTCCTCGCGCACCGCGAGCGGTCCGGCCGCCGCGACATGCATCGCGATCTGCCGGCCGAGCGCACCGAGCTTGTCCTGGTCGCCGGCCGACTTGAGGCCGACGATGACGCCGATCTTGCCGAGGCCCGGCGCCACCGCATTGTGGACGTAGGTGGCAACCGCACCGGGATCGACCGAGACCACGGCGACGCGCCGCAGCGTCATGTTCTCGCCGATGGTGGCGATCGCCGCCTTCAGCGCGTCCTCGACGCTCGCACCGTCCTTGAGCTTGGCGGCGGCGAGCGACTCGAGGCTGCCGTCGCTCGACAGCGCAGCCTCGGCGATCGCCGTCACCAGCGCCTGGAAGTCGGCATTGCGGGCGACGAAGTCGGTCTCGGAGTTGACCTCGACCATCACCGCCTTGCCCGGCGCGGTAGCCACGCCGATCAGGCCCTCGGCCGCAACCCGGCCGGCCTTCTTGGCCGCCTTCGCGAGACCCTTGGCGCGGAGCCAGTCGACGGCTGCTTCCATGTCGCCGCCGGTCTCGGCAAGCGCATTCTTGCAGTCCATCATGCCCACGCCGGTCTTCTCGCGGAGCTCCTTCACCATTCCAGCGGTAATAGCCATGTCAGTACCTACCGGTCACGCGGCGCCGATGAGGCTTCGCGCCTGACCGACCCAGTCTTCACGGGTGATGCGGCCCTTGAAATTGAGGACCTCATCGACCTTCTCGATGTCTTCATCAGTAAAGTTCGCGATCTGCGACAGCTTCGTGATGCCGAGATCGTGCAGCTTCTCCTCAAGGGTCTCGCCCACGCCGGAGATGACCTTGAGATCGTCAGCGTCGCCTTCCGGCGGGTTGAACATCATGGGAAGCTCGGTGCGCTTCTTGTCCTTGGCACCAGCGCCGCCCTTCCGGGCCGCCTTGGGAGCAGCCTCGGTCTCGACCGCCTCGAGGACGGACGGATCGTTGATCTCCGCGGAAGCGCCGATGTCGACACCGGCGTCGCCCTGGGCGCGCGAGATGCCGTCGATCGCCGCCTTGGCGAGCAGGTCGCAGTAGAGCGTGATGGCGCGGCCGGCATCGTCGTTGCCCGGGATCGGGAACGAGATGTTGTCCGGGTCGCAGTTCGAATCGACCACGGCCACGCCCGGGATGCCGAGGCGCCGGGCCTCCTGGATCGCGATCGCTTCCTTGTTGGTGTCGATCACGAAGATCAGGTCGGGCACGCCGCCCATGTCCTTGATGCCGCCGAGCGCCTTCTCGAGCTTGTCACGCTCGCGGGTGAGCGTCAGCCGCTCCTTCTTGGTGAGGCCCATGGCCTCGCCGGCGAGAAGCTGCTCGAGCTCGCGCAGACGCTGGATCGAGCGCGAGATCGTCTTCCAGTTGGTCAGCATGCCGCCGAGCCAGCGGGCGTTGACGTAGTACTGCGCGGAGCGCTTGGCGGCAGCCGCGATCGGCTCCGAGGCCTGGCGCTTGGTGCCGACGAACAGCACGCGGCCGCCCTGGGCGACCGTGGCGCTCACCACCTCGAGCGCGCGGTGCAGCATCGGCACGGTCTGCGCGAGGTCGATGATGTGGATGTTGTTGCGGGTCCCGTAGATGTACGGGGCCATCTTCGGGTTCCAGCGGTGCTTCTGGTGGCCGAAGTGCACGCCTGCTTCGAGCAGCTGACGCATGGAAAAATCGGGCAGTGCCATGACTACCAAGTCTCCTTTACCGGTTCTGTCCTCCGCGGGGATGCAGCCTTTGGCTGCCGCCTCTTCCCGAGGCACCGGTTGGATCCTTCGGCCGACCGTGGTCGGCACGCCGGAGCCAAACCCCGCGTGTGTGATGGGCGGCTTATAGGGATGCCTTGGCCGAATTGCAACCGCTAAGCGGCGGATTCCGGCGCCTCTGCGATCCGGAGCACGGTCTCGACCAGGGCGGCGACCGCAAGGCCCATGTCGGCCGGGGCCGCATATTCCGCCGGATTGTGGCTGATGCCGCCGCGGCAGCGGACGAAGATCATG
>JAEVZM010000451.1 GCA_023392225.1 Pseudomonadota bacterium | reverse complement strand
ATGCCGGCCAGCTACGGGCCGCACCTCGCACTGTTCGCCGCGCTCGAGACGGCGCTGCCGGGCCATCGCCTCGTCGGCGACTCGACCAAGCCGGTCTACACGGCCACCGAGTTCCTGCACCGCCCGGCACCGCGCCGCTTTTTCTCGGCGAGCACCGGCTTCGGAACGCTCGGCTACGCGCTGCCGGCGGCGATCGGCGCGATGATCGCCGACCCCGACGTGCCGGCGGTGGCGCTGGTCGGCGACGGCGGCCTGATGTTCACGCTGCCCGAGCTCGCGGTGGCGGTGGCGAACCGCGTGCCGGTGGTCGTCGTGGTGTGGAACAATGGCGGCTATGCCGAGATCCGCGACGCCATGGTCGCCAAGGGCATCGCGCCGCTCGGCGTCACCCACCCGTCGCCGGACATCGCGGCGATCGCGGCGGGCTTCGGCTGCCCGGCGGCACGGGCGCGCGGCATCGACGAGGTGGTGCCGCTGATCCGCGGCCGCGACGCGTCGATGCCCTATCTCGTGGTGGTCGACGAGCCCATGGCCGATCCGGGTGCCGGGGGCTGATGGCGCTCAGCCGGTGGCCCGGATGCGGGCACCCACACGGAGCGCCATGGCGGCGATGGTCAGCGAGGGATTGACCGCCGCCGAGTTCGGCAGGAACCCGCCGTCGACGACATAGAGGTTCGGCTGGTCGAAAGCGCGGCAGTCGGGATCGAGCGGCGCCGTCGCCCGGTCGAGGCCCATGCGGACGGTGCCGCACTGGTGGCCGGGATTGGCCTCGGCATATTCCTGCATGAGGACGATCGGGTAGCCGAGGGCGCGGAGCCGCGCCCGGACGAGGCGCTTCAGGCGTTGGATCGCCTCGAGATTGGTGCGCCGCCAGGACAGCCTGATCCGGTCGCCCTCGACCGTCACCCGGCTGTCGGGATGCGGCCAGTCCTCGCCCATCACGAAGCAGTCGAGCGAGTGCCCGGCCATCCAGTCGAGCGCGGGCCGGGGCAGGAAGCGGGCGCTCGGCCGCAGCATCGCGCCCGAGACCTTGCCGACCATCTGGAAGTTGCCGAGCGGCCGCGGGTCGTTGCCGTCGCCGAAGTAGAAGTCGTTGAAGTGGATGGTCTTCTGGTAGGTGGCGCGGTTGCGGCGGCGCGGGTCGATGGCGACGATGCCGGCGCCGTTGTGGTTCATGAAGTTGCGGCCGACCTGGTCGGAACGGTTGGCGGCGCCGTCGGAGCGGAGGAGGAGCGCGGCCGAGTTGATCGCCCCAGCAGAGAGCACCACCAGCTTCGGCGTCAGCCGCCGGCGTTCGCCGTGCTGGACATAGTGCACGGCGGCGATGCGTCTCCGGTCGGGCGCGAGCTCGAGCCGCTCGACCAGCGCGCCGGTCTCGAGCCGGATGGCGGGATCGGCGAGCGCGACTCGCAGCCCGCAGGTCTCGGCGTCCATCTTGCCGGCCCCGGTATTGGGGAAGCCGTCCCATGGCGTCGCGCCATCGGCGAGCCAGCGCTCGATGTCGATGCCGAGCGGCAGCGAGGCCGGGTGCAGGCCGCTTGCCGAAAGTTGCGCGCGGAAGCGGGCAATGTCCGGCTCGTCGGGCACCGGCGGGTGCGGATAGGGGAGCGAATGGAACGGCTCGGTCGGGTCTTCGGCGGTGGTGCCGCGCACCTGGTAGAGCTGCTCGGCGGCCGAGTACCACGGCTCCATCTCGTCATAGCCGAAGGGCCAGGCCGGCGAGACGCCGTCGAAGAGCTGCTTGGCGCCGAAGTCATCGGCCCGGTAGCGCATCAGGATCGCGCCGTAGAACTTGGTGTTGCCGCCCACGCAGTAATTGTGGCTGGGCCAGACCGGCCGGCCGGCGCCGTCGAGCCAGCGTTCGCGGATGCGGAACACCCTCTCGACGAAGATCGCGTGCGGGTCGCGTGCCGCCGGCGTCGGGGCGAGGCGCTCGCCGCGCTCGAGGATGGTGACGGTGGCGCCGCTGCCGGCAAGCGCGCTCGCCAGCGTCGCGCCGCCCATGCCGGAGCCGATGATGACGATGTCCGGGCTGCTCATGCGCCGACGACGGTCTGGTCGTAGTCGACGAGGGCGCCGGTCATGACGCCGGATTCGGGGCTGAGCATGTAGGCGACGAGCCCGGCGAGCTGGTCGGGCTTGGCGAGCTGGCCCATCGGCATCGACCGCTCGGCCTCGGCGAGCCAGCCCTCGGGCTGGCCATGCCACGACTTCTGGATCGCGTCCTCGCCGGGCGTGTCCATCCAGCCGGGCAGTATGGCGTTGCAGCGGATCCGGTTGCGGGCATAGGCGCTGGCGGTGTTGCGGGTGAGATTGGCGAGCGCCGCCTTGGAGGCCGAATAGGGTGTGGAGTTGCGGCCGCCGCGATGCGCCTCCATCGAGACGATGTTGACGATGCCGCCGGGCCTGCCGGTGGCGAGGAGGTGGCGGACGAGCCCCTGCATCAGGAGGAACGGGCCGCGGGCATTGGTGTTGAAGTGCCGGTCCCACGCTTCGAGCGTGGTGTCGACCAGGGAGCTGCGGTCGGCGATGCCGGCGGCATTGACCAGGCCGTCGAGGCCGCCGAGACGCGCGAGCGCGGTGTCGATCAGCGCCTCGCAGTCCGCCGCCACCGCGACGTCGGTCTGCACGAAGAGGGCCGTGGTGCCGAGGGCGGCGAGCTCGGCCTCGACCGCCCGTCCGCGGCGCTCGTCGCGGCCGGCAATCACCACCGCGTCGGCACCCTCGGCAGCGAGACGGAGCGCGATCGCCCGTCCCACCCCTTGCGTGCCGCCGGTGACCACGGCGCGGAGCCCGGCATTCCGCCGTGACGACTGAAGGGATGCGGTCATGGCGGTTCCGGCGGGCCTCCCCGGGGGTCGGTTCAGGTGGCGACGAAGTAGTCCGCCGCCTGGTTCTTGATCCGCTCCTGGTCGACCACGAAGCCATTGAGGTGGCGCGACAGGAGGTCGAGGGCGGCGTCGTAGTCGCCCCGGCGCATGCGGGTGACGAGGTCGAGATGGTCGCGGGCGACGCTGGCGAAATAGTCGCCGTCGGCACCCGACAGGAACAGGATGCGGGTGATGTCGCCGGAGATGGCACGCGTCGCCACCGCCGCCTCGGCATAGCCGCAGGCGGCCATCAGCTTGGCGTGGAAATCGTCGTCGAAGGTGGTGGCGCCGAGGCCGCTGCCGGTGCCGAGCGCTGTCATGTGCTCCTGCACCTGGGCCTCGAGCATGTCGAGGTCGGCGTCGGCAAGGCGACCCTTGTGGCGGAGCACCGCGCACTCGATCGACTGCCGGATGAACACCGCCTGGCGGGCCCGGTCGGCATCGATGCGCGAGACGATCGTCCCGGTGTGCGGGCTCACCTCGACCAGCCGCTCCTCGCTCAGCCGTCGGATAGCCTCGCGGATCGGGGTGCGGCTGACGCCGGTGGCGGCCGACAGCTCGTTCTCCGAGATCGGCGTGCCCGGCTTGAGGCGGGTGGTCAGGATCGATTCGCGGAGATTGGCATAGGCGACCTCGCCGAAGGTCTGGCGCGGCGGCGGGGCGATGCTGGCGATCGATAGCGACGGCCGCTTGCGGGCGGGGCGGCCGGTCGCGGCCGCCCGTTCCGGCCCCTCGAGCAGCGTGGTCGGTCCCTTCGTCGTTGCCAAGGCATCCCCCCGTCTTTTGTTGTTCCGCGGCTAGGCCGCGCCCGGCCACCGTGCGCCCGGGAC
>JAEVZM010000444.1 GCA_023392225.1 Pseudomonadota bacterium | reverse complement strand
ACAGCGTCGGCGGCGGCTCGCCCGGCTTCCGGCCGGTGAGGTAGCGGCTGTAGTTCTCGATGCCGGCGCAGGAGCCGGTCGCCTCGATCATCTCGAGGTCGAAGCGGGTGCGCTGCTCGAGCCGCTGCGCCTCGAGGAGGCGCCCGGCGTCGGTGAGCTCGTCGAGGCGCTGCTTCAGCTCGGCGCGGATGCTCTTGGTCGCCTGCTGCAGCGTCGGCCGCGGCGTGACGTAGTGCGAATTGGCGTAGACCTTCACCGTCTTGAGGTGGCCGAAGGCCGAGCCGGTGAGCGGATCGAACTCGACGATCGACTCGATCTCGTCGCCGAAGAGGTTGATGCGCCAGGCCCGGTCCTCAAGGTGGGCCGGAAAAAGGTCGATCGTGTCGCCGCGGACGCGGAAGGTGCCGCGGCGGAAATCGGAATCGCTCCGCTTGTACTGGAGCGCGACGAGGTCGGCGATCAGCTGGCGCTGGTCGATACGCTCGCCGATCGAGAGGGCGAAGGTCATCGCCGTATAGGTCTCGACCGAGCCGATGCCGTAGATGCAGGAGACCGAGGCGACGATGATCACGTCGTCGCGCTCGAGCAGCGCCCGCGTCGCCGAGTGGCGCATGCGGTCGATCTGCTCGTTGATGGTCGATTCCTTCTCGATATAGGTGTCGGTCCGCGGCACGTAGGCCTCGGGCTGGTAATAGTCGTAATATGAGACGAAATACTCGACCGCGTTGTCGGGGAAGAACGACTTGAACTCGCCATAGAGCTGGGCGGCGAGCGTCTTGTTCGGGGCAAGGATCAGCGCCGGGCGCTGCGTCGCCTCGATGACCTTGGCGACCGTATAGGTCTTGCCCGAGCCGGTGACGCCGAGCAGCACCTGGTCGCGCTCCTGCTGGCGCACGCCCTCGACCAGCTCGGCGATCGCCTGCGGCTGGTCACCCTTCGGCTCGAACTCGGACTGGATGTCGAAGGCGACACCGCCCTCCGACTTCTCCGGCCGCGGCGGCCGGTGCGGCACCCAGGTCTTGTCTCGGAACTCGGGCCGGCCGCTTTCGATCAGCGCCGACAGCGCCTGCACCGTCGCCGTCACCCCGCCCTCGGCGAGTTCGATCGGGGGCAGCGCCGGCGCCTTGCCGCGCGGCGCCCGCTTCGGCTTCTCGGGCTCGGGCTTCAGGCTTTCGAGGAAGGCCTCGGCCTCCTCGAGGCTCATGTCGATGCCCGGCACCGGATTGAGGCCTGCCGCCGCGCGCTCGCGCGCCGTGCCCTTGCCGCCCATCGACGTGCCGCGGGCGGTCTTCAGCGGCTTCTGCGGGGCTTCGGCGAATCCGGTGGTCTTGCGGGCCATGGCAAACGTGTCGACGGTGGTGTGGGGAGCCTCAAGATAGGGCTTCCCATGCCGGGATGACAGGGGCTGTCAGGAGACGACCGGAACCGCCCGGAACCGGCTCCGTTTCTCCTGGGACAGGAGGACCCGATGACCGACAACACCCGGAAGCCCGACGACAAGCCTGAGCCGGTGCGCGAGCCGAACGACGAGCCGGTGCCGATGGAGACCGGCCAGGACGAGGACGGCGACGCCAGGCGCCGGAAGGCTGCGGCGGCGCTGCTCAACCCGGCGATCGAGCCGGCCGCCGCCGGTGCGATGGTCGATGCCGACCCGCGGCTCGACGACCGCAGCGAGACCGAGCGTGCCCTCGAGCGCGCGACACGAACGCCCGACTGACGCGCTCACGGCTGGAGGCGGCCGATGGAGGCCAGCACCTTCCTCATGAGCGCGATCGAACCATCAACCGTCAGGTGATGATCGTCACGGAACATCGGCTTCTTGTTCAGGTAGAAATCGCAAGTGCCGTCCGGGCACTGGATCGGCGCCGGATCGACGTATCCCTCGACCAGCCCGACCATCCGGCGATTGTAGTCAAGCTGCCGCGCGATCGCGGCGGGGTCCGGCGCACACCGCTTCGCGAGGGCCTTCCTGGAGATCAGGTAGTCCGGTACCGTCCGGCAGAGGTTCATGTCGATGCCGGGGATGGTGACATCGCCCATCAGCACGACGTCATGACCTGCCGCCACGAGGGCATCGCGGACGTAGTTCACCGCCGGCGCGACCTCCTCGGGCGTCGAGCGCTTGGCGGAGGAGAGGATCACCGTCGCCGCCGGGTGCTCCTCAAAGAACGCCAGCGCCGCCGCGTTGCGCTCGACGCACTCCGTCTCCAGCGCCTTGTCGGCCAAACGCCGGACATAGCCCGCAAAGCCGCTCTGGAAGACGCAGCCGGTCAGGTAGAGCGCGTAGACATTGTGCCCAGGGTAAGCCTCGGAGATGCCGGCAATCAGATGCAGGCCGTGACTGTCGCCCCAGATGAAGACCTCCGGCGCGTCGGCGTCGCGGAAATTCTGGCAGGTGGCAAGATCTCGCGGCAGGTCGGGGTTCCAGTTGCTGCAGTATTTGCGCCGCTCGATGTTCCGCCATGCGCTGTTCGTCAGCGACTTCCGATCCTTCGGGATGCGCCAGGCCCAGCCCGCATCGCGACCCTGCCACATCGACCAGGCGGGGGCGGCTAGCACAAGGGCCGAGGCGAGCACCGTGGCAAGGACGGTCCTCGGGCGGACGGCGAGCGCCCTCCCCCGCCGGAACGGAACCTCGACGCAGTGGTACATCAGGAGCGCCAGCACGATCGTCAGGACGAGAAGAGCGACGATCTCCCACGCGCCGACCGGCGCGGCGGTGTACTGGCGCCAGAACACGACCAGCGGCCAGTGCACGAGGTAGACGGAGTAGCTGATCAGGCCGATGCCGACCGCGACTCGGTTGCGGAGCAACCAGCCGAGCGTCGGCGCCCGCGCGGCAACGATCACCAGGGCCGCGCCGGCGCACGGCACCAGCGCGGCGAAGTATGGGAACGTCGTCTCGGGCGTGTAGACGAGCACCGAGGCAAGGATGAGCGCCAGCCCGGCGGCGAAGGCGGCCTCAAGCGGGAGACGCGGCAGCGTCCGCTGGGGCAGCCACACCAGCGCTGCCCCGATGACGAACTCGAAGATGCGGAACGGCGTCAGGAAGAACGCCGTCATGGGGGCTTCCCGTACCCAGGGCGCGAGCGCCGGGAAGGCCCGCGCGATGGCGCCGTTCGCATCGCCCTCGAGGAACCAGGCGTTCAGCGCGAAGGACAGGAGGCCGGCAACGACCACGCCCCAGATGGCGCGCCGCGGCGCGGTGACGACGAGCGCCAGGATGAGCAACGGCCAGACGAGGTAGAACTGCTCCTCGACGCCGAGCGACCAGGTGTGGAGCAGCGGCTTGGTGATCGCCTCGGTGTCGAAATAGCCGCTCTGCTGCCAGAAGAACACGTTCGAGACGCTGAGCACCGCCGTGAAGGCCGATCCGCCGAACTGCGCCAGGAGGTCCGGCGAGAACAGAAGGAATGAGAAGACCGCGCTGAGAAGGACTGTGACGAACAGCGCCGGGAGGATGCGGCGAGCGCGGCGCACGTAGAAGCGGGAGAAGCTCAGCCGGCCCGTCTCCGCGATCTCGGCAACGATGATCCGCGTGATCAGGAAGCCGCTGATGACGAAGAAGACGTCGACGCCGACAAAGCCGCCCGAGAACCCTGGAACGTCAAAATGAAAGAGGACGACGGCGATGACCGCGAGGGCACGGAGACCATCGATCTCGGGCTGGTATCTGATGGTCGACAAGGTATCCGGAGCACTGAACCGCGAGGAGCGAGACCGTGCCACAGGCGGGCGGTACGCTCAAGCAGGACCACCTACTGCGCCGGAGTCCCCGTCGCGCTGGCGACACCGCCCTCCATACAGTAGCCTCTTCCACAACTTTCGCGGGTCCAGAACCCGGCCCGTCGCCCCCGCACCCCCCGAGTGGGAGACCTCGCCATGCGATACCAGCTCATCCCCGCTGCCCTTCTCCTCGCCCTCGCACCGACATTGCCGGCAGTCGCCGCGGAATCGGTACCGGATCTCACCGGCACGTGGACCGTGACCTTCGAGGCCGTCGGGTTCCGCAAGCCTGCCGAGAACGGCCAGCCCAGCCACTACGCCCGCAGCATCGACTCGTCGTTCTCGATCGACTGGCAGGATGGCTACCGCGTCGCCGGGCACGAGATCGACGAGAAGAGCTCCACCGCGCATCCCCTCGTCACCGGCGAGCAGATCGCAGGCGTCATCGGCTGGGACGGCGCGACCTTGCAGATGGTCGACGACAACGGCTTTCACGACTGCCGGATCCTGTCGCCCGAGAGCATGCGCTGCGTCTACCGTCATGTCCTGCCGGAGCGATCGGACATTGCCTTGAGCGCCTGGACCAAGCAGAAGTAGCCTCGCGACCAGTGTTCGGTCCGTCCTCACAAATCAGAACCCAGAGAGGGAACCTTGATCCTCGTTACCGGCCATATCAGCGTGTCGCCCGAGAAGGTGGCTGAGCTCCGTCCCCACATCCAGGCGCTGGTCGCCGCCACCCGCAAGGAGGACGGCTGCCTCCTCTATGCCTTCGCCGAGGACATCAACGATCCGGGCACGATCCGCATCGTCGAGCGCTGGCGCGACTGGGCGGCGCTCGAGGCGCACGGCAAGGCGCCGCACATGGCGCCGTGGGCGGAAGTGGCGAAGACGGCCGGAATCACCAGCCGCGAGGTCATCGCCCACGCGGCCGGCGAAGAGAAGATCCTCTAGTCGAAGAGGCTCGAGACCGACTTCTCGTGGGCGGTGCGGGCGATCGCCTCACCGATCAGGTTGGCGATGCCGCAGACGCGAATGTTCGGCGCCGCCTTCACCGCCTCGGTCGGCATGATCGAATCGGTGATCACCAGCTCGCCGATGCGGCTCGCCACGATGCGGGCCACCGCACCGCCCGAGAGCACCCCGTGGGTGCAATAGGCGAGCACCGAGCTCGCCCCCTTCTCGATCAGCACGTCGGCGGCGTTGCATAGCGTCCCGCCGGAATCGATGATGTCGTCGAAGAGGATGCAGTTGCGGCCTTCGACGCCGCCGATGACGTTCATCACCTCGGATTCGCCCGGCCGCTCGCGGCGCTTGTCGACGATGGCGAGCGGCGCATCGATCCGCTTGGCGAGCGCGCGGGCGCGCACCACACCGCCGACGTCGGGCGACACCACCGTGATGTTGGAGATGTCGTGGTGCTCCTTGATGTCGCGAACCGTCACCGGCACCGAGAACAGGTTGTCGGTGGGGATGTCGAAGAAGCCCTGGATCTGGCCGGCATGGAGGTCCAGCGTCAGCACCCGGTCGGCCCCGGCGCGGGTGATCAGGTTGGCGACCAGCTTGGCCGAGATCGGCGTCCGCGGCCCCGGCTTCCGGTCCTGCCGCGCATAGCCGAAATAAGGCAGCACCGCGGTGATGCGGCGGGCCGAGGCCCGGCGGCGCGCATCGATGATGATGAGCAGCTCCATCAGGTGGTCGTTGGCCGGATAGCTGGTCGACTGGATCACGAAGACGTCCTCACCGCGGACGTTCTCCATGATCTCGACGAAGATCTCCTGGTCAGCGAAGCGCTTCACCATGCACTTGGCGAGAGGCAGCTCGAGATAGGTGCCAATCGCCTCGGCGAGGGCGCGGTTGGAATTGCCGGCAACGAGTTTCATGTGATGGGCCCGGAATGGCTCTGGCGCTGTGCGGCGGGGCTCGCCGCCGACGAGGGGCGCCGGTATGTAACAAGACGATTTCGCAAGTGCAAATGCTGCGAGGCCGAAGACGCTATTTCACCCACGCGGACAGCGATTCCATCGTCTTCCTGGCCGCCTCGTTGATGTTGGTCATGCCGACGCCGGTCCAGGGATCGTTGTTGCGATACGCCCCGCCGATCTCCTGCCCGGTGACGCGATGAAGCCGCGTCCCCTGCCGGTCGGTCACGTCCCAGACGTAGACCAGCTTGGCATTCGGCCCCTCCGCCACCGCGGAGAGGTAGCCGCGCACCGTATAGACCGCGGCCGGGTCCGTCGCGGGAACCACGTTCACGCGGTTTGCGACCGCCTGCTGGTTGAGCGCATTGGACATCGCCTGCAGGATCGACACCGGCACGCCTTCGATCGGCGCGAAGGCGAACTTGGCGGCCTCGCCCCGGACCGGAGCCGCCACCGAAGCACTCCCTCCCGGCGGCGTCTGCTCGAAGCGCGACGTGGTGCAGCCGGCCATGAGCGCGATGGCGCAGCACAGGGCCGCGAGGCCGGGCCGGATCCGCCGAACTCCGAACATGACTCCACTTTCCGATACGCGCCGTCCGTCCAAGACATGTACCGTCAATCGCCCGGTCGGTCCAGAAAGCCGCCGGCACGTTCCCCAATAACCTGCAGGCCCGATGACCTCTGGCACCTCGAGAGAGCAGCGATGCCCATAAGCAACATCTTCGACGCGCTGACGGAGGCGGAGGAGGAGCGCTTCGACGCGCTGCTCAGCCGCCCCGGGCTCCGGATCGAGCGGATCGTCTCCACCGGGCAGTCCTCGCCACCGGGCTTCTGGTACGACCAGCCCGAGGACGAGTGGGTGCTCGTGCTGCGCGGCAGCGCCGGCCTCCAGCTCGAGGGCGAGGCGGAGCGCACGCTTCGTGCCGGCGACTTCCTGCTCCTCCCCGCGCACTGCCGGCATCGCGTCAGCTGGACCTCCGATGCCGAGCCGACGGTTTGGCTCGCGGTGCATTTCGGCGGCAGCCGGCCTTGAGGCGCCCCCTGAGGCGCTCACGACAGTGGCGTCGGACGCCGCAATCGAGCATACACGGGAGCGTATCCCGCCCCTCCGCCGCGGCGGGACGCTTGCAACACGGCGCGTGGTGGGCAACATCGCTTCGCCCGTTTGTGGAAGGCACGGAAAGGACGTCGCAGGCCGCCATGGAGAGCTGCAGGAGCGCCGATGACATCGCCGCGGCGGCCGGTGTCGGACGGACCACCGTCGCCTCATGAGCGTCCGGCGTTATGTCGCGTGGGTCTCGGCCGCCCTGCCCGCCTGGCAGGCGCGCGGCTTCGACCCGGCCACCGGCCTCTTCCGCGAGCGGCTGCATCTCGACGGCACGCCGGACCATGACGCCGGCCTCCGCGTCCGCACCCACATGCGGCAGGTCTACGTGTTCTCGCATGCGGCGATCCTCGGCCTCCTGCCGCGCGAGGCCGCGCTCGCCACCGCGGCGAGCGCCATGGAGGGCATCCGCGCCCGCGCCTGGGCGGCCGGCGGCGTCCCGGGCTGGGCCCATCGCCTCGACGCCAAGGGCGGCATCACCGACCAGCGGCGCGACCTCTACGACCACGCTTTCGCGCTCCACGCCCTCGCCTGGCTGGCCGGGGCGACCGGCGACGCGCGCTACCAGGACTGGGTGGACGAAACCTTCGCCGCGATCGACCGGCTGATGGCGGCACCGGCCGGCGGATGGGCGGAGAGCGACCGGCACGAGATGCCCCGCCGCCAGAATCCGCACATGCACCTGCTCGAGGCCTGCCTCGCGCTCTACGAGACCTCCGGCGATCCCCGCCACCTCGCCCGCGCGGCCGAGCTCGTCGGCCTGTTCCGGACCCGCTTCTTCGACGAGGAGATCGGCACGCTCCGCGAGTTCTTCGGGCCGCGCTGGGAGACCGGCGAAGCCTATGGCTCGGACCGCCTCGACCCGGGGCACATGCTGGAATGGGTGTGGCTGCTGCGACGCTACGAGCGCACCGCCGGCCAGCCGGTGTCCCGCCATGCGGGCCTGCTGTTCGACGCAGCCGAGCGCATCGGCACCACCCGGGGCGGCTTCCTCCTCGACGCGGTCGACCCGACGGGCCGGCCGGCGAGCGACGGCTGCCGGCTGTGGCCGCAGACCGAGTACCTGAAGGCCTGCCTGGTGCAGTTCGAGGCGACCGGCGACCGGGGCTACCTCGCCAAGGCCGACGCCATGGCCGCGCGCATCCTCGAGGTCTACCTCAAGGGCCCCGGGCCGAGCCTCTGGATCGACCGCTTCGACCTCTCCGGCAATGTCGCGGTCGACCACGTGCCGGCGAGCATCCTCTACCACCTGCTGGCGCCGGTCGCCGAGTATCTCCGGCTCGAAGCCCGGATAGGCTGACCCGGCCCCTGGCGCCTCAGCGGCGGAAGCTGCGCAGCCGCTCGATCCGGCGCCGTCCGTCGGCGGTGTCGCGCATGTCGAGGAAATCGGTGAAGGTGAAGACGCAGACGCCGTCGACCTCGCTCGCCTCGACCCGGTCGACCGCATCGATGAACTCGTCGGTGCCGATCGTCTCCGCCCGGCCCCGGTTGGCGTGCATCCCTTCGAGATAGAGCGCCCCGCCCTGGATGGTGCAGACCGTGGTCTTGCCGCTCCGCCGCTTGATGTCGGCGGCGACGGCGGCCGGCCAGGCCGCGTCGCGGCGGAGGATCTGGTGATAGGCCATCACCTCGAACACGTCGGACACCGGCGCCAGCCGCGCCCGGCTCTGGCCGAACACCTCCTCGACCGCGTTGTCGAAGTCGCCGAGGAAGAACGGCAGCGTGTTGATGGCGACCTTGATGTCGGGCTTGATCGCGGCGACCGCCGAGCGGATCGCGGCGACCGCGGCCGTGGTCTGCGCGCACTTCCAGTCGCGCCATGCCGAGCGGTGCGCCTCGCCGATCAGCTTCGCGGCGGCCACCGGGTCGGCGACCGGGACGGCGATGCCGGTGTCGGCGCTGAAGCGTCGGAGCGTCGCCGGGTCGTAGCTGTAGTCGGGCATCTCGCCGCGATCGACGTCGGGCAGCCAGATCTCCCAGAAGCCGGGCCAGCGGATGAAGCCGAGATGGACGCCGTCCGGCTCGAGCGCGGCGACCGCCGACTCGAGCAGGCCGATCTTCTGGTCGATGTTCTCGCGCCGGTCGGGCGGCAGCGCAATGTACCAGTCGACCTTCTCCTCGCGGCGCCCGAACTGGTCGACCGGCAGGAGATCGGGATGGGCGGCGACGAACTTGGGGTCGAAGCCGATGTTGAGCGAGCAGAAATAGCCGATGCCGCGGTCGCGGAGCGCGTCGCGGAAGGCGCGGTCGTCGAGGGTGGCGAAGCGGGCCGCCTCCTCCGCCGTCACCTCGCTCTCGATCGCGGTGTCCTGCATGGGAAGGATCTTGCTCTGGGCGAGCACGTAGGTGACGCCCATGCCGGCGAGGATGTCGGCCGCCTGCTCCGGCTCGAGACGATGACGGAGATACCAGACGTTGTCGTAGATCTTCATTCCGACGCGCGGATCGAGCATGGCTCCGGCCAGGCCTTTCTGTGCAATGAGGGGACGGACTCCGCCGGCCGGACGAGCCGGCCGGCGGGACATGCGTCAGGCGCCTACCACTCGCCCTTGAACTGGTCGACGTTCTCGGCGGTGATCTTCGGCATCGGGATGATGTTGCGCTTCTCCGGCAGCGCCTCGCCCTTGGCCAGCATGATCGCGAACTCGAGCGCCTGCTTGCCGTCGGTGGTCGGCGACTGGTCCATGGTGCC
Organism: Pseudomonadota bacterium; assembly: GCA_023392225.1. Classification (GTDB taxonomy): domain Bacteria; phylum Pseudomonadota; class Alphaproteobacteria; order Rhizobiales; family Kaistiaceae; genus Bauldia. Next base: position 1,112 of record JAEVZM010000444.1, on the reverse strand, counting down.
GTACATCAGGCCGTCGCGGATCGCCTTGAGGCCGTTGATGGTGCCGCCGGTGCCGACGATCTTGATGTCGCCGCGGCCCGCCGCCTTGAACACCTCGCCCGCGGCAGCGCCGGAGTTGTCGTCCTGGGCGAAGACGCCGACCAGCTCGTCGCCATAGGCCGTGAGGAAGGCCTGGGCGACGTCCTTGGCCTTGACCGGGTTCCAGTCGGCGGTCTGCGAGCCGAGGATGGTGATCTCCGAGTTGAGCTCGGCGAGCCGGTCCTTGAGGCCCTGGGTGCGGAGCAGCGTCGTGCTCTGGCCGGGCGAGCCCTCGATGATGGCGATGCCGCCCTTGCCGCCGAGGGCATCGTTGAGGAGCTCGGCCGCGATCTTGCCCTGGACGTAGTCGTCCGGCCCGGAATAGCCGGCGAGCAGCGCCTGCCCGGCTTCCGACGGCTCGTTGGAGACGGCGAGGATCGGGATGCCCGCGTCCGCCGCCTTCTTGAGCGCCGGCACCACGGCATTGCCGTCGAGCGAGGTGACCAGCAGCACGTCGACGCCGCGGTTGACCAGCGAGGAGATGTCGCTGCTCTGCTTGGCGATGTCGCCGTCGGCGCTGAGGGTGATCACCGTGACGCCGTCCATGCCCTTGGCCTCGGCCTCGATGACGTTGGTCACCGCGGCGATGTAGGGCCAGCCGAGATTGGGCTGGGAATGGCCGATGACGATGTCGTCGGCATGGGCCGCCACCGGCGCTGCGATCAGCGCCGAGAACGCCGCCGCCCGGGCGAGTCTCCTGAGATGCTGCATGGTCCTGTTCCCTTCGGTTCTGTCGTTCACGTTCCTGGCCGGGACGCCGGCCGCGGCGGCCTGTTGGTCTCTCAGCGTGGCCGCAGTCGCATGAGCACGCCGTCCGCGACCACCAGGGCAAAGAGCAGCCCGCCGATGGTCATCCGCTGGTAGTAGGACGGCACGCCGAGAAGGTTCATGACGTTGATGAGGAGGCCGACGAAGAGGAGGCCGATGAAAGCCCCTCCGACCGAGCCCTCGCCACCGCGGAGCGAGGCTCCGCCGATCAGCGCGGCCGCCGCCGCCGTCAGCGGCGACGCCTCGCCGACCAACCGCGATCCCGT
>JAEVZM010000427.1 GCA_023392225.1 Pseudomonadota bacterium | reverse complement strand
CCACCCGGCCGCGCGGGCCGACGAGGTCGGCGAGGAGGAGCGCCACGTCGCCGGCGCCGCTGCCGATGTCGAGCACGGTCATCCCGGCGCCTATGCCGGCGGCCTCGAACAGGCGGCGGGTGAGCGGGCCGTAGATGCGATGCTGGAGGATCAGGCGCCGGGTCTCGGCCTCGCTCCGCCCGAGCGCGTAGCCATCGGTCTCATCGGCGTTCACGGGCAGGCTCCTGTCTGAGAGGATTGGCGCTTCGCAGCGCGCGAGGATGGACGCAACTGAGGGAGGAAACCGGACATGCAGCGTCGTTTCACTATCGCAAGCGAGACCGAGCCGGAAGCGCTCGACTGGGGCCGGCTCCGCTGGCTGTGCAATCCGCCCGCGACCGGGGCGAAGGACCTCACCGTCATCGACGTCACGCTCCTGCCCGGCAAGGGGCACGATTTCCACAAGCACCCCGACCAGGAGGAGGTGATCCTCTGCATCGCCGGCCAGGTCGAGCAGTGGGTCGACCGCGAGAAGCGCATCCTCGGTCCGGGCGATTCCGCCTTCATTCCGGCCGGCGTCGTCCATGCCTCGTTCAACGTCGGCGACAGCGAGGCCAAGGTCGCCGCCATCCTCGGCCCGTGCAAGGGCGAGATCGGCTACGAGGTCGTGGAGATGGCCGGGGAGGCGCCGTGGAACACGCTGCGGGGCTAGTGCCCAACCTACGTGCTTGACTCGAAGCCGGCGCGAAAATCAGATCGGCGGACAAGACGACAAGAGCCGGCACAAGCCGGACAGGGAGGAACCATGGCGAATACCTATCCGAAGCTCCACAACGCGATGTGGCCGGGTGTGGTCGGCAAGGGCAGCGGCGACGGCGAGCCGTTCATCCCGCTCGACACGCTCCTGACGCTCACCGCCAATGCCCGCTACGAGGGGCAGAAGTTCGATGGCGTCGACCTCTGGCTCGCCGATCCGCACATCTCGATCGACTCGACCCCGGACGCGGTGAAGAAGGCCTGCGACCACATCGCCGGCTTCGGCCTCAAGATCGGCTCGATGGTCGCCCCGATCTGGGGCGGTGCCGGCGGCGGCTCGGCGATGGGCGACGCCGACGACCGCAAGCGCTTCATCGACCAGGTGCGGAAGGCTTGCGTCATCGGCAGGCAGATGCGCGACCTCGGCATCCGCCCGACCGGCGGCATCCGGATCGACTCCTCGACCAGCGTCGACCAGTGGGACAAGGATCCGACCGGCGGCACGAAGATGATCGCGACGACCTTCCGCGAGGCGGGCAGGATCGCCGAGGACCATGGCGAGTACCTCGCCGCCGAGGGCGAGATCTGCTGGGGGGGCATGCATTCCTGGCGCGAGAACGTGAAGCTGCTCGAGATGGTCGGCATGCCCGGCGTGGTCGGCTACCAGGCCGACATGGCCCACTCGATGCTGTTCACCCTCGGCTACAATGCCGAGAAGGACCGGCTGCTGCCCGAGGGCTACGACTGGCAGGATCGCAGCCTCCTCGACAAGGCCTATAAGCAGGTCGCCGACGCGCTCCGGCCGTGGACGCTCGACTTCCACGTCGCCCAGAACGACGGCTCCGTCTTCGGCTCGGGCGACCATGAGAAGACCGGCCGCCACTGCCAGGTGGCGGACCCCAACGGCAAGCTCGATATCGTCAAGCATGCCGGCTACTGGCTGCGCGACGACGCCGGCAACCTGACCAAGACCATGCGCCACATCTGCTGGGACGGCTGCATGTTCCCCAACGCGGTGATGGAGAGCCAGGACACCTGGAACGACATCCTCGGCGCGATGGTCAGGGTCCGCGACGCCCACGGCTGGAGCGAATAGCCCCGGCCGTGCCGGCCTGATCGAGGGGTCCGCCCGGGCCCTTCCCGCCGCTTCATCAAGAGCATTCGATACAGGGACGGAAACGACAATGGCGAAGGCGAAGAAGCCTCTCAATATCGGCATGATCGGCTACGGCTTCATGGGCCGGGCGCATTCCAACGCCTGGCGGAAGGTCGGCAATTTCTTCGACCTCGAGTACCAGCCGGTGCTGAAGGCGGTGGCTGCCCGCAACCAGGCCAATGCCGCGGATTTCGCGGCGCGCTGGGGGTACGAATCGATCGAGTCGGACTGGCGCGACCTGATCGCCCGCGACGATATCGACGCGGTCGACATCTGCGTGCCCAACGACCTCCACATGGAGATTTCCATCGCTGCGGCGAAGGCCGGCAAGATGGTGCTCTGCGAGAAGCCGCTCGCCCGCACCACCAAGGAGGGCGAGAAGATGGTGGCGGCGGTCGAGAAGGCCGGCGTCCCCAACATGGTCTGGTACAACTACCGCTGGGTGCCGGCGGTGAGCCTGATCAAGCAGGTGGTCGAATCCGGCCGGCTCGGCAAGATCTTCCACTACCGCGCCAACTTCCTCCAGGACTGGACGATCTCGCCGGACGTGCCGCAGGGCGGCGCCGGCACCTGGCGGCTCGACGCCGAGGCCGCCGGTTCGGGCGTCACCGGCGATCTCCTCGCCCACTGCATCGACACCGCGATGTGGATCAATGGCGGCATCTCCGACCTCTCGGCGATGACCGAGACGTTCGTGAAGAAGCGCAAGCGCGCCGACACCGGCAAGATGGCCGAGGTCGGCATCGACGATGCCGCCGCCGTCATGTGCCACTTCGAGAACGGCTCGCTCGGCCTCTTCGAATCGACCCGCTATGCCCGCGGCCACAAGGCGCTCTATACGCTCGAGATCAACGGCGAGAAGGGTTCCTTCATGTGGAACCTGCACGACCTCAACCGGGTGTCGTGGTTCGACCATTCGATCGAGGGCCAGCTCCGCGGCTGGTCGTCGATCCTCGTCACCGACGGCGAGCACCCCTATCTCGGCAAGTGGTGGGTGCCGGGCCTGATCATCGGCTACGAGCACAGCTTCGTGCATGCCGTCGCCGATTTCATCGACGGCCTCACCACCGGCAAGCCGACCTCGCCGACCTTCCGCGACGCGCTCGAGACGACGCGGGTCTGCGATGCCATCCTCAAGTCCGGCAAGACGCGGAAGTGGGTGAACGTGGCGTAGCGGATCGCGACGTCACGCCGACGTCACGCCTCAGAAGGACCCTGCCCGGCCTCGCGGTGACGCGGCCGGGCCGGTAACGCCTCGGAAACGGAAGACGCCGTTTTAGCTGGCCGCGGCGGGCGGGGTGCCCTACTTCGCACCGAGTTGGACCTCGGTACCGCGGAGACAGCCGCCGATGAACTACGATGCCTTCCTCGATGCCCTCGGCGCGCGCGAGTCCGGGGGCAACTACGCCGCCGTCAATTCGCTGGGCTATCTCGGCAAGTACCAGTTCGGCGAGCTGGCGCTGATCGACGTCAAGTACTACTCGGCCGACGGGACGTCGCAGAACGACTGGAAGCCTGGCAGTTGGACCGGCAAGGACGGCGTCCACTCCAAGGCCGACTTCCTCGCCAATCACGAGGCGCAGGAGAGCGCCATCCGCGCCTATATGGACCTGCAGTGGTCCTACCTCGGCGACGCGCAGGACTATGTCGGCCAGACCGTCCACGGTGTGACAATCACCGTCTCGGGGCTCCTGGCCGCCGCCCATCTCCTCGGCGCGGGGACGGTGCGGACCTTCCTCCACTCGAACGGCAAGTCGGTCCCGGCCGACGCCTATGGCACGCCCCTCACCGAGTACATGTCGACCTTCGCCGGCTACAAGACGCCCCAGTCGGCCGACACCTCCGACGGCATCACGGTCACCGGCGGCGTCAAGAACGACATCCTCCGCGGCTTCGGCGGCGACGACGTGCTCGCGGGCGGCGCCGGCGACGACAGCCTCAAGGGCAGCGGTGGCGACGACGTGCTCGACGGCGGCAAGGGCCACGACCAGCTCGTCGGCGGCCACGGCGCCGACGCCTTCCACTTCTCAACCAAGCTCAAGGGCAAGCCCGACAAGATCAAGGACTTCAAGCCGGGCGAGGACACGATCGTCCTCCACGCAAAGGTCTTCAAGAAGCTCGGCAAGGGGGCGCTCGACGACGATGTCTTCGTGGTCGGCAAGAAGGCCCGCGACGGCGACCACCACGTCGTCTACGACCGCAAGACGGGCCTGCTCACCTACGACAAGAACGGCGACGACCGCGGTGGCGTCAGCAAGATCGCCAAGCTGTCGAAGAAGCTCGACCTCGACGCGGACGACTTTCTGGTGATGTGAGGCGCCGGCCCCCGGGGCGGCTCAGTCGACCGTTGGCTCCCATGTGCCGTCGACGAAGATCGCCTCCTCCGGCCCGGGCCAGGGCGGCATGGTCACGCCAACGATGTCGATCGGCGCGTCACCGTCGGCACGGAACTGGAACGCGACGCCGAGCGGGATGTCGATCGACATGCCGGGCGTGACCTCGACCACCGATTCGTCGCGGTCGCTCTTGCGCCACATCCGGCCGCGACCGCCGGTGATGTACCAGACCTCCTCGACGCTCGCGTGCCGCACCGCCTTGGTCACCGCGCCCGGCGGCAGGCGGAAGCTCGCCATGCTGCCGCGGCTGGCGGTTACAAGGAGCCGCACTTCCGAGCCGTCCGGCGCCAGCACATCGGCCTCGGCCGGCAGCATCCTCTGTGTGAAATCCGCCACCCGTCGCTTCCCCCTCGTGATTTTCTCGGCGAGCTTGCCAGAAAGTCCTTGATTGTGAAACCGAACGCTCATACCTACCGCCTTGCCCAATTTCGCACGTGCCTGTGGTCGCACAATGTCCGAGGGCGAACCGCCGGGACCGATGTCCCGGACGCTTCGAAGGACGCGGCTTAAAGCAACGACGTAGCGGGCTTTTTTGGTCTCTGCCGGCTCTCCACAGGCCGGGGTTACTGAAGAGGCATCTACATCTTGCCGGGCGTGCGGATCGGGGTCTCCCAATCCAAGCGAAGGCAGCGACAGACCGGACAGCCCTGTCCGCCTGACGACTGACCAACCGGAAAACCAGTCGGCCATCAGCCGGCAAACTGGACCGCGCTTCCACGCGGGGCCTGCCGTCTCCACAGCGGCGCCCGGGTGAGGACGGTCCGGCGGTTTCAACCATGCTTTGCTTGGGGAGCGCCCTGAGAATGACCGACCGTATCCGCGATTTCCTCCGTCTCCGACGCCCCGAGGGCCCGTGCCTCGTGATCGACCTCGAGGTCATTCGCGAGAACTACCACGCCTTTGCGCGGGCGCTCCCCGATTCGCGCGTCTTCTATGCGGTGAAGGCCAATCCCGACCCGGCGGTGCTTCGGCTGCTCGCCGACCTCGGCTCGTCCTTCGACTGCGCCAGCGTCGCCGAGATCGACATGGCGCTGGCCGCTGGCGCCACGCCCGACCGCATCTCGTTCGGCAACACCATCAAGAAGGAGCGCGACGTCGCCGCCGCCTTCCAGCGCGGCGTGCGCATGTTCGCCGTCGACTGCGTCGAGGAGGCCGACAAGGTCGCCCGCGCCGCCCCTGGCGCGCGCGTCTTCTGCCGGATCCTGTGCGACTGCGTCGGCGCCGAGTGGCCGCTGTCGCGGAAGTTCGGCTGCGCGCCGGAGATGGCCGTCGAGGTGCTCGAGCACGCCCACCGTGCCGGGCTCGAGGCCTATGGCGTCTCCTTCCATGTCGGCTCGCAGCAGCCCAACGTGAACGCCTGGGACATCGCGCTCCAGGCGGCCGGCTGGGTGTTCCGGGCCCTCTCCGAGCGTGGCATCCAGCTGCGCATGGTCAACCTCGGCGGCGGCTTCCCGGCCAAGTACCTGCGCGACGTGCCGGCGGTGAAGACCTACGGCAACGCCATCTTCTCGGCGCTCCGCACCCACTTCGGCAACCGCATTCCGGAGACCATCATCGAGCCGGGCCGCGGCATGGTCGGCGATGCCGGCGTGATCAAGGCCGAGGTGGTGCTGATCTCGAAGAAGTCGGCCGAGGACAAGCAGCGCTGGGTCTATCTCGACATCGGCAAGTTCGGCGGCCTCGCCGAGACGATGGACGAGGCGATCCGCTATCCGATCCGCACCGTCCATGACGGCGACTCGACCGAGCCGTGCGTCATCGCCGGCCCGACCTGCGATTCGGCGGACGTCCTCTACGAGAAGACGCCCTACGAGCTGCCGATCTCGCTCGCCATCGGCGACGAGGTGCTGATCGAGGGGACGGGGGCCTACACCCAGACCTACTCGGCGGTCGCCTTCAACGGCTTCGAGCCGCTCAAGGCCTACGCGATATGAGCGCGCGGCTGCGACGAGGGTAGTCACCCCCTCGCTTGCCATAGCGTCGCCACGGCCGCGTGCCGGGGCCCATCCTGCCGGGCCGCCTCACCGCGGCCGGCGTGGGCGGCGTTCCCGCCCGCGATGGAGCACCCCCTGGCACCGCCGGGGCGACGCAATCTCATCTCGCTTCCGTTTTCCTGGACCACGCCGATGATCTACATCGACATCGAGACCCCGAACGACGTCCCCGCCCGCGAGGCCCTGCTCGACCGCGCCATGGGCGCCGGGCGCCTCTTGAAGCCGTCCGAGCGCCTCCGCGAGGGCCGGCTGCGGGCCGAGGGTCTGGCGCTGGTCGCCCGCGACGGCGACCGGCTGGTCGGCTCGGTGCGCCTCTGGAA
>JAEVZM010000426.1 GCA_023392225.1 Pseudomonadota bacterium | reverse complement strand
CCCTGGAGCGGGTCGCCGACCTGCCCGGCCCGCCCAACAAGCTCAACGTGACCATGTGGCTGGCGCGCGATCCGCGGATGCTGATCGCCGGCGCTGCCGAGAAGGAGATCGCCTGATGTCGCCCGATGCGAACCGCCCGAGCCGCCGGCTCGCCAACGATTCCGCGCTCCAGGTGTCGTTCGAGTTCTTCCCGCCCAAGACCGAGGCGATGGAGCAGACGCTGTGGAAGTCGATCGAGCGGCTGGCTCCGCTCGGCCCGTCCTTCGTCTCGGTCACCTACGGTGCCGGCGGCTCGACCCGCGAGCGTACCCACGCCACCGTGTCGCGCATCCTGAAAGAAACGCCGCTGACCCCGGCGGCCCACCTCACCTGCGTCGCCGCCACCCGCGACGAGGTCGACGGCGTGGTCCGCGCCTATCGCGATGCCGGGGTGCATCACATCGTGGCGCTCCGCGGCGACCCGGTGGCCGGCATCGGCACCGCCTTCGAGCCGCATCCCGGCGGCTATGCCAGCAGCGCCGACCTCGTTGCCGGCATCAAGCGCGCCGGCGACTTCGAGGTCTCGGTCGGCGTGTATCCGGAGAAGCACCCCGAGAGCGTCAGCCTCGACGCCGACATCGAGATGCTGAAGCGGAAGGTCGCCGCCGGTGCCGACCGCGCCATCACCCAGTTCTTCTTCGACAACGACAAGTTCGAGGCCTATCTCGAGAAGGTGCGGGCCGCCGGGCTCGACATCCCGGTGGTGCCGGGCATCGTGCCGGTGCACAACTTCACGCAAGTGGCGGGCTTCGCCAGCCGCGCGGGCGCCTCGGTGCCGGACTGGCTGGCGCGCCGCTTCGAGGGGCTCGAGGACGACGCCGCCACCCGCCAGCTGGTCGCCGCCGCCGTCGCCGCCGAGCAGGTGCTCGACCTCGTCGACCGAGGCGTCACCGACTTCCACTTCTACACCATGAACCGCGCCGACCTCGTCTACGCCATCTGCCACCTGCTCGGCATGCGCCCGTCGCAGCCCGCGCCGGCGCCGGCGGTGGCGGCCGCTTGAAATCGGGTCACTCTGACCATATTTTCTAGTCGTTCTGGTCAGATTGGAGGGAGACCCATGGCAAGCTGGCAGGTTCAGGAAGCGAAGTCGCAGCTCAGCCGGATCATGGAGCTGTCCAAGAGCGAGGGTCCGCAGACCATCACGAAGCATGGCAAGCCCGAGGTCGTCGTTCTCTCGCTGAAGGACTACGAGGCGATGCGGCGCGACAAGCCGAGCCTCATTGAGTTTCTGCTCTACGAGGGACCCAAGTTCGACGATTTCGACATCGAGCGCAGCAAGGATACCGGGCGAGAGGTCGACCTTGATTGAGAAGGGCTATCTCCTCGACACCAACGTCGTGTCGGAGGCACGCCGCCCGCGGCCCGATCCGCGGGTGAACGCCTTCCTCGTGCACGCCGCGAAGGCGGACGCCTATCTCTCGGTCCTGACCCTCGGCGAGCTGCGGAAGGGGGCCGAGGCAAAGCGGCGGGCCGATCCGGCATCGGCCGAGAGCATCGATGCCTGGATAGGGCGCCTCGAAATCCAGTATGCCGACCAGACGCTTCCGGTGGACAAGCCGGTCGCGGACCTGTGGGGCAGGCTGATGGCGGACCGGCCCCGCCCGATCGTCGATACGCTCATCGCCGCGACCGCAATCGTCCACGGGCTGACGCTCGTGACCCGCAACTCCCGCGACGTCGCCGACACCGGCGTCAACGCGATCAATCCCTGGCTCTGAGGCCCGACCCATGACCACAAACGCCGAAACCTACCTGAAGGCCGAGGCCGCCAAGCGCATCCTCATCCTCGACGGGGCGATGGGGACGATGATCCAGTCCTACCGCTTCACCGAGGAGGACTTCCGCGGGGACCGCTTCGCCGACTGGCCGCGCGACCTCCGCGGCAACAACGACCTCCTCAACCTCACCCAGCCGCAGGCCATCCGAGACATCCACGCCGAATACCTGCGGGCCGGCGCCGACATCGTCGAGACCAACACCTTCTCCTGCACCACGATCGCGCAGGCCGACTACGGCATGGAGGCCCTCGCCTTCGAGCTGAACGTCGAGGGCGCGCGGCTGGCGCGGGAAGCGGCGAAGCTCGTCGAAGCCGAGGACGGCCGGCCGCGCTTCGTCGCCGGCGCCATCGGCCCGACCAACCGCTCGGCCTCGATCTCGCCCGACGTCAACAATCCCGGCTTCCGCAACGTCACCTTCGACGACCTCGTCGCCGCCTATTCCGAGGCGACCCGCGGCCTGATCGAGGGCGGCGCCGACCTGATCCTGGTCGAGACGATCTTCGACACCCTCAACGCCAAGGCGGCGGTGGTGGCGACCGAGGAGGTGTTCGCCGATGTCGGCCGGCGCCTGCCGCTGATGATCTCAGGCACCATCACCGACCGCTCGGGACGGACGCTCTCGGGCCAGACCCCGACCGCCTTCTGGTATTCGCTCCGCCACGCGCGGCCGTTCTCGGTCGGGCTCAACTGCGCGCTCGGCGCCAAGGAGATGCGCGCCCACATCGCCGAGATCGCCCGCATCGCCGATACGCTGATCTGCGCCTATCCGAACGCCGGTCTGCCCAACGAGTTCGGCGAGTACGACGAGAGCCCCGAGGGCATGGCGGCGGCGCTCGCAGAGTTCGCCAAGACCGGCCTCGTCAACATCCTCGGCGGCTGCTGCGGCACCACCCCGGCGCACATCAAGGCGATCGCCGAGGCGGTGAAGGACATCCCGCCCCGCGTCCTGCCGCACCCCGACACCAAGCTCCGCCTGTCGGGCCTCGAGCCCTTCGAGCTGGCGTCGTGATCCGTTGGCAAGGTCGGATGGGCATATGGGGGTAGTATGGGGTGATATTGACGCTGTATGGGGTTCTACGCTACGTGTGTCGAGCTACGATCGCTACCAGGGGAGATTCCGCCGTGGCACACGCTGAGGTTCGAGACTACGCGTTGTGGACTAAGCATATTCACGGCGATGATGCGCTCAAGGCTCGCCTCGAGGCACTTGAACCTGAGCAGACCATTGCCCTTCGAATCCAGGGCGAGGTCGGCCTGTGGCGGAAGATGAGCGCCTATCGGACAAGCGGCAACCCTACCCCCGGGCTAAGCCCCATAGGGCCTATGCAGGCCCGGTGGGGGGAGATGTATCGCCAGTTCAAGTCGCAGGGTGGCGGACTGGTGGAGATCGAGCTTGCGGGCAACGACGCCGGAGCCAACCAATCGCCTCCTGCCTCTCGCTGGGAAGAGGCGAGCAATGCGGAGCGCGAGGCGGCCTGGGAGGCATTCAAGGCTCTGCGTCAGGCCGGATGGTCGTCGCAGGGGCGCACCGTGACCCGCGATGAGCTTCACGAGAGGGAGCTTCCGTGATCACCGCGGATACCAATGTCTTCGTCTACAACGTCGATGTCCACGATCCTGACAAGCATCGGGCCTCGCAGGAAATCGTCGACGCATTGGCGGCGCGCGGCGCTCCGATCGCCCTCCAGGTGGCTGGCGAATTTTACTCGGCTTTGACGCGGAAGCTGCGTCGCCCGCCCTGGCAGGCTGCACAGGCCGCGCGGAACCTGATGACCATCTTCCCCGTCATATCCGCCACGCGGCATTCGTCCGAACGCGCGCTTGCCGAGGCGGCATCGGGTCGCCTGTCCTTCTGGGACGCCAATCTGCTCTCGGCAGCGGAAGAAGGCAGCTGTACGCATATCATCAGTGAAGACATGCAAGATGGCACGAGGCTAGGCCGCCTCGAGGTCGTAAAGGCATTCGAGGCGGGCAAGGTATCGGCCCGCGCGCGCGAAATACTGGGACTTTGAGGAACCTCATGACCAACGCCGCCTCCGCCTTCGTCAATATCGGCGAGCGCACCAACGTCACCGGCTCGGCCAAATTCCGGAAGCTGATCGAGGCCGGCGACTACAACACCGCGCTCGACGTCGCCCGCGACCAGGTCGCCAACGGCGCCCAGGTGCTCGACGTCAACATGGACGAGGGCCTGCTCGATTCCGAGCGGGCGATGACCACCTTCCTCAACCTCATGGCGGCCGAGCCGGACATCGCCCGCGTGCCGGTGATGATCGATTCCTCCAAGTGGAGCGTGATCGAGGCCGGCCTCAAGGGCGGCCAGGGCAAGGCGATCGTCAACTCGATCTCGATGAAGGAGGGCGAGGACGCCTTCCGCGAGCACGCCGAGAAGGTGCGCCGCTACGGCGCCGCCGTGGTCGTCATGGCCTTCGACGAGCAGGGCCAGGCCGACACCTTCGCCCGCAAGACCGAGATCTGCGCCCGCGCCTACAAGATCCTCACCGAGGAGGTCGGCTTCCCGCCCGAGGACATCATCTTCGACCCCAACATCTTCGCCGTCGCGACCGGCATCGAGGAGCACGACAACTACGGCGTCGACTTCATCGAGGCGGTGCGCTGGATCCGGCAGAACCTCCCCCATGCCCACGTCTCGGGCGGCGTCTCCAACCTCTCCTTCTCGTTCCGCGGCAACGAGACGGTGCGCGCGGCGATGCATGCGGTGTTCCTCTACCACGCGATCGCCGCCGGCATGGACATGGGGATCGTCAATGCCGGCGCCCTGCCGGTCTATGACGACATCGACCCGGAGCTCCGCGAACTCGCCGAGGACGTCGTCCTCAACCGCCGCTCCGACGCCACCGAGCGCCTGCTCGAGGCCGCCGAGCGCTTCAAGGGGGGCCCGGCGCAGAAGCGGGAGGTCGACCTCGCCTGGCGCGAATGGCCGGTCGAGAAGCGGCTCGCCCATGCCCTCGTCGCCGGCATCACCGAGTATATCGAGGTCGATACCGAGGAGGCTCGGCAGAACGCCGGGCGGCCGCTCGAGGTGATCGAGGGCCCGCTGATGTCGGGCATGAACGTCGTCGGCGACCTGTTCGGCGCCGGCAAGATGTTCCTGCCGCAGGTGGTGAAGTCGGCCCGCGTCATGAAGCAGGCGGTCGCCTACCTGATGCCGTTCATGGAGGAGGAGAAGCTCCTCGCCGGCAGCGAGGCGTCGAACGTCGCCGGCCGCATCCTCCTCGCCACCGTCAAGGGCGACGTCCACGACATCGGCAAGAACATCGTCGGCGTCGTGCTCCAGTGCAACAACTACGAGGTCATCGACCTCGGCGTCATGGTGCCGGCGGCGAAGATCCTCGAGACGGCGAAGGAGCGGAAGGTCGACATCATCGGCCTCTCGGGCCTCATCACGCCCTCGCTCGACGAGATGTGCCACGTCGCCGCCGAGATGGAGCGCGAGGGCTTCGACGTGCCGCTCTTGATCGGCGGCGCCACCACCAGCCGCGTCCATACCGCGGTCAAGATCAGCCCCAACTACCAGCGCAACCAGGCCGTCCATGTGCTCGACGCGAGCCGGGCCGTCGGCGTCGCCCAGAACCTCCTCGGAGCGACCAAGGAGACCTATGTCTCCTCGATCCGCGACGAGTACAGGAAGGTCGCCGAGACCCACGCCCGCGGCATGGCCGAGAAGCGCCGGGTCACCCTCGCCGCCGCCCGCGCCGACCGCTTCGCCATCGACTGGACGGGCTACACGCCGCCGCGGCCGACCTTCCTCGGCACCCGCCGGTTCGAGACCTACCCGATCGCCGATCTCGTCCGCTATATCGACTGGACACCGTTCTTCGCCGCCTGGGAGATCAAGGGCACCTATCCCCTCCTCCTCGACGACCCCAAGGTCGGCGAGGCCGCCCGCTCGCTCTACGACGACGCCCGGGCGATGCTGAAGAAGATGGTCGAGGAGAACTGGCTGACGGGGAGCGCCGTGGTCGGCTTCTGGCCGGCGGCGAGCGACGGCGACGACATCGTCGTCTACGAGGACGAGAGCCGCACCACCGAGAAGGCCCGCCTGTTCAGCCTCCGCCAGCAGATCGCCCGCGAGAACCGGAAGCGCGGCCACGTCGCCCTGTCCGATTTCGTCGCGCCCGTCGATACCGGCCTTGCCGACTATGTCGGCGGCTTCGCCGTCACCGCCGGGATCGGCGAGGAGGCGGTGGCCGAGCGCTTCGCCCGGGCCAATGACGACTACTCCAAGATCCTCAGCCAGGCGCTCGCCGACCGCCTCGCCGAGGCGCTCGCCGAGCACATGCACGAGCGGGTGCGGCGCGAGCTCTGGGGCTATGCGCCGGACGAGGCGCTGACCGCGGAGGAGCTGATCCGCGAAGGCTATCGCGGCATCCGCCCGGCGCCCGGCTATCCGGCGCAGCCCGACCATACCGAGAAGCGCACGCTCTTCGACCTGCTCGACGCCGAGGCCGCCACCGGCATCAAGCTCACCGAGAGCTACGCCATGTGGCCGGCCTCCTCGGTCTCGGGCCTCTACTTCGCCCACCCCGACAGCCACTATTTCGGCGTCGGCAAGATCGAGCGCGACCAGGTCGAGGACTACGCCGCCCGGAAGGGCTGGCCGGTCGAGACCGCCGAGCGCTGGCTGGCGCCGATCCTCAACTACGACCCGAACGCCCGCAACGCGGCGTAGGCGCCGCGCGCTCAGGCGGCCCCGGGCGTCAGTCCGGAGCCCGCAGCTCGTACTGCTTGTGCGTGATCGCCCGGGTCAGCACGACCAGAAGAATGGCGGCGGTGATTCCGAGCATTCCACCCACGAGATAGATCAGGATCGCCGACCTGAAGATGGCCATGGTGGTCGCCTCCTCGGCCATGATCACGGCGAGCCAGCTGAACATCACCCACCCGAGCAGCGTCAGCCACCACCACCAGAGGATCGCCGGGCTCCGCTCGTTGCCGGCGCCCTCCGGCGCCGCACACCAGAGCTGACTGGCAACCGAGAAGCCTTTCCACACGTTGGCGATCGGTATGAAGTACCAGCCGACGGACCAACCTGGCGTAATCCGTATCGGAGCGAGTTTGAGAACGTACAGGTTCGCGGTGGAGCGGAATGTCCAGATGAAGAACGCGATCATCAGACCGAGCTGGATCAGGGCGGCAAGAGCGACACTCTGCTCCGTCCACTTGTTGTAGAAGTCGACCAGTTCGACGTCCGGGCGGCTCATCGCGCCGATATAGACGAGAATCTCGAACACCGAGAAGGCGGCGAAGGCGATCGCGAAACTGGTGAGGAAACGGCCGGCGACAATGGTGCCACGCCATCGCACGACATGGCCGACCGGCACCTGACGAACCGGCGGTGCCGACCCCGCTGGCGCGGGCGGGGGTTGCCGCTCCGATCGGGCTCCGGCTCTTGCCTGTCCTCCCGGCCCAGGTGGCTCGAAGCGCACCTCGGCAACCGGCCGGGTGGCGGCACCGGGACGACCCCGGCCGAGCAACTGATCCATCGAGCGGATCAGGCGCTCCATGTGGGCGTGAAAGTCCCGACCGGAATCGATCTCGGCTGCGTTGCGGTAGGCGAAGGCCTGGAT
>JAEVZM010000416.1 GCA_023392225.1 Pseudomonadota bacterium | reverse complement strand
GTACTGTTCTACCTCGGTTCCGGTCCCGTGCGCGGGTTCGCGGTGACGCACGCGGTCGGCATCATCACGACGCTGTTCACGGCCTTCACCTTCACGCGCCTCGTCGTCGCCCTCTGGGTGCGCTGGCGGCGGCCGACCGTTATCAATCTGTGACGCGGCCGGGGAGACAAGAGCGATGAAGTTCCCGATCCGCCTGATACCGGACGACACCAAAATCCCGTTCATGAAGCTCCGGCTGGTGAACTTCACCATCTCGGCGGTCGTGTCGGTGTTGTCCATCGTCCTGTTCGTCTTCGTCGGCCCCCAGTACGGCATCGACTTCCGGGGCGGCACGATCATCGAAATCAAGCCGCTGGTGCAAACAGTCGACGTGGCCTCGATCCGGTCTTCGGTGTCGTCGCTCGGGCTCGGTGACGTTCAGGTCACCGAGGTCAGCGACGCCAATGGCGACACCAGCATCCTCGTCCGCATCCAGCAGCAGGAAGGTGGTGAGGAGGCCCAGCAGGCTGCGATCACCGAGATTCGCGATACCCTCGGCAACACGGTCGAGTTCCGGCGTGTCGAGATCGTCGGTCCGCGCGTCTCGAGCGAGCTCGCCGTCAACGGCGCGATCGGCATGGCCGTCGCCCTGTTCGGAATCCTGATCTACATCTGGTTCCGGTTCGAGTGGCAGTTCGCACTCGGGGCGATCATCTCCACGATCCACGACCTGGTGGTGACGCTCGGCTTCTTCGCCGTGTTCCAGCTCGAGTTCAACCTCGCCAGCATTGCGGCGCTGCTGACCATCGTCGGCTACTCGCTCAACGATACGGTCGTCGTCTACGATCGAATCCGCGAGACGCTTCGCAAGTACAAGAAGATGCCGCTCGACCAGTTGATCGACCGAGCCATCAACGACACGCTGTCGCGCACGACCATCACCGCGCTGACGACGCTGATCGCGCTGGCCGCGCTCTACTTCTTCGGCGGCGAGGTGATCAGCGATTTCGTCCTCGCCATGATGTTCGGCGTGGCGATCGGCACCTACTCGTCCATCTTCATCGCCGCGCCGATGCTGATCTATTTCGGCCTCCGCCCGGGCGATCTCGACAAGGATAAGGACAAGGAGAAGGACGGGGCCGAGGCGGCAAAGCCCGCCGGGGCCTGATCCGGTGGCGGGCATCGTCGTCCGCGACGCGCACTTTCCGGGCCGGGCGCCCGTCGACTCCTATGGCAATGGCGGCTTCCGCTTCGCCCGCATGTCGCATCGCGGCTCGATCCTCAGTGTTCCCTCCGGCATCTATGGCTGGAATCCCGGCGACGTGATCGACCGGGAGGCCCTGGCGCGGGTCTTCGAGGAGGCCGACGAGGTCGAGGTGCTGCTCGTCGGCACCGGACGAGAGATGGTGCCGCTGACGCCGGACCTCGCCGCCGCACTCCGCGAGGCTGGCATCGTCGCTGACGCGATGTCGACCGGCGCCGCGGTCCGCACCTTCAACGTACTGCTCGCCGAGGACCGGGCGGTGGCCGCGGCACTCGTCGCGGTGGACTGAAGCGCCCGCACGGACCATATCTCGGACCGTGACCGACGAAGCCCTCCGCCAATCGACTGCGATCGTGCGCGCCCGCGAGCCGGAGCGCTATCTCGCCGACCTGCTCGCGCCGATCCCGGCGCGGCCGCATCTGTTCGCGCTTCACGCCTTTGCCATCGAGGTCGGCGAGATCCGGTCGAAGGTCACGCAGCCGACCCTTGGCGAGATCCGGCTGAAGTGGTGGGAGCAGGCGCTGCGGGGTGACCATGGCGGCAACCCACTCGCCGCCGCGCTCGCGGCAACGATTGCTGAGTTCGCGCTGCCGCTCACCGCCTTTGACCACCTCCTCCAGGCACGGGTCTTCGATCTCTATGACGATCCAATGCCAAGCCTCAACGATCTCGAAGGCTATGCCGGCGACACCGAGGCGGCCGTGATGCAGCTCGGCGCGCTGATTCTTGCTGGTGGCCGGGACCCGGGCACCGCGACCGTCGCGGGGTTTGCGGGCGTGGCCTACGCCATCACGCGGCTGTTGCGGACGCTGCCCCGGAACGCCGCCGGAGGCCAATCCTTCCTCCCAGCCGATCTTCTCGCCCGCCACGGCGGTGCCGAGGCCGGGGTGACGGCTGCGGGATCGGCCGATGCCGTCCGGGAAACGGTGGCCGAGCTCAGGGCGCTGGCGCGCCGCCGGCTCGACGAAGCGCGCACCGCATGGGACGGCGCGTACGAGACGCTGCTGCCGGCCTTCCTGCCGGTGGCCACGACCGGGCTCTATCTCGATCGCATGGACCGGACGGGTTTCGACCCGCTTCGCGATCCGGTCGACATCTCGCCCTTCCGCCGACAGTGGACGCTGTGGCGGGCGGCGCGGTCTGGGCGATTCTGAGGCTTACTCGGCCGCCGCGGATTCTGGGCCGCCGAGCCAGGCCTCGACGTCGCGGAGCGCCCGGGCGCTCATCGCGCGCTTCTTGGCGCGGCCGCGCTCCACCCCCGACATGCGGACGCCGGGCTGGCGCACCACCTCGATCGGCGGAAACAGGCCGAAATTGACGTTCATCGGCTGGAACGAGCGCTTGCCCGGCTCGTCGTCCGATTCGACATGCCCACCGGTGATGTGGCCGAGCACCGCGCCGAGTGCGGTCGTGGGTGGGGGCAGGGCGGGGGCCTCGCCGAGGCGCTCCGCGGCGGCGAAGCGGCCGGCGAGCAGGCCCATCCCGGCAGATTCGACATAGCCTTCGCAGCCGGTGATCTGCCCGGCGAAGCGGAGCCGCGGCATGGCCTTGAGCCGGAGCGTGCCGTCGAGCAGGCGCGGCGAGTTCAGGTAGGTGTTGCGGTGCAGGCCGCCGAGCCGGGCGAACTGGGCCCCGCCGAGCCCGGGGATCATGCGGAAGATGTCGGCCTGGACCGCGTAGCGGAGCTCGGTCTGGAAGCCGACCATGTTGTAGAGCGTGCCGAGGGCGTTGTCCTGGCGGAGCTGGACGATGGCATGGGCCTTCACGTCCGGCTGGTGCGGGTTGGTCAGGCCGACCGGCTTCATCGGCCCCCAGCGCAGCGTCTCCCGACCGCGCGAGGCCATCACCTCGATCGGCAGGCAGCCGTCGAAATAGGGCACCTTCTCCCAGTCGTGATGCTTGTGCTTGTCGCCCGAGAGGAGCGCGTCGAGGAAGGCCTCGTAGGTCGCCTTGTCGAGCGGGCAGTTGATGTAGTCCTTGCCCGTTCCGCCCGGGCCGGTCTTGTCGTAGCGCGACTGAAACCAGGCTATGTCCATGTCGATGCTGTCGAAGTGGACGATCGGCGCGATCGCGTCGAAGAAGGCCAGCGCGTCCTCGCCGGTCACCTCGCGGTTCGCCTCGGCCAGCGCCGCCGAGGTGAGGGGGCCGCTGGCAATGATGACGCTGTCCCACTCCGCCGGCGGCAGGCCTGCGACCTCGCCGCGCTCGATGCGGATGAGCGGATGGGCCGCGACCGCCGCCGTGACCGCATCGGCGAAGCCATCGCGGTCGACCGCGAGCGCGCCGCCGGCCGGGACCTGGTGGCTGTCGGCCATCCGCATGATCAGCGAATCGGCGCGACGAAGCTCCGCATGGAGCACGCCGACCGCATTGGTCTCGGCGTCGTCGGAACGGAACGAGTTGGAACAGACCAGCTCGGCCAGCCGGTCGGTCTTGTGGGCTTCGGTGCCGCGTACGGGACGCATCTCGTGCAGGACGACCGGCACCCCACGCGTTGCGGCCTGCCACGCCGCTTCAGAGCCGGCGAGGCCGCCGCCAACAATATGGATCGGATTCATGCCGGGTAGGTACGGGCGGCCGGCCCCGAATGTCCAGATCGGCGTGTGGAAAACCCAGCCCCTGTCGAGCTCGCCGAGACCGAGGTTGCGTGCCGCGGCACGTGGCAGCCCGCTGCGGCTCGAAGGTTCGGCCGGCGGCGTGTCCGGGTGGAGATACGGTTGCTCGTGCGGGAGGGGCTCATCCTTCCCGCTGCGCCCGGAGACATCCATGCTGATGATCGAGAAGCCGAGCAGCTCTCCGGCCTCGTCGTAGACGACCTGCGTGGCCACCAGCTCGCTCCCCCCGGTCGGCAGCCGGATCTCGAACGTCGGATGGCGCCGGACCGAGGCCCGGATGTCGCGCAGGCTGGAGAGCCAGGCGGTGGCCGTCGGGAGGAGATCGGCGATGTGCCGGCCGATGACTCCGGCGAGCGGCCGGCCCATGCGCCGGGCGAAGGTCTCGCTGGCGTCGACCACCGTGTAGTCCGGGGTAAGGAAGCTGATCGAGACATCGGACGACCTGTAGAGCGCAAGAATCTGCGAGGCCCGCTGCTCGAGTGAGAGCTTGGGCATCGGCGCGGCGAGCCCCACCGGCGCCGAGGTGCGGAGAAACTCTCCCGTGTCGCCGAGCGGCATGGGCCTGCCGAACAAGTAGCCCTGCGCAAGCGTGCAGCCCATCGCTCTCAGGAGATCGGCCTGGCCGACGG
>JAEVZM010000404.1 GCA_023392225.1 Pseudomonadota bacterium | reverse complement strand
CTCCGCAAGCGCTCCGAGGACCAGGTCCGCTTCCTGATGCGCGAGCTCTCGCATCGCGCCAAGAACCAGCTCGCGGTGGTCATCGCCATGGCCCGGCGCACGGCGGAGCGCAGCGGCGACGTCACCGAGTTCGAGCGGGTGTTCTCGGAGCGGCTGATGGCGCTGGCCCGCTCGACCGATCTGCTCGTCAACCAGAACTGGCGCGGCGTCGCCCTGGCCGAGCTGGTCGAGGCGCATCTGATGCCGTTTGTGGCCGGCAACAAGTCGCGCATCGCCTCTGGCGGGCCGCAGGTCGATCTCGGACCCGATGCCGCGCAGTCGGTTGGGCTTGCGCTGCACGAGCTCGCCACCAACGCCTCGAAATATGGGGCCCTGTCGGTGCCGGGCGGGACGGTGGCGATCAGCTGGCGCAAGACCGGCGGCGATCCGCCCGGGCTGCGGGTCGAGTGGATCGAGAGCGGCGGACCGCCGGTCGCTGAGCCGACGCGCACCGGCTTCGGCAGCATCGTGATCCAGCGCAATGTCGCCCGCTCGCTCGATGGCGAGGTCACCTACGAGTTCCGGCCCGAAGGCGTGTTCTGGGCGCTCGACGTGCCGCTCGGCAAGGTCGTGGCAACGTCCAAGCCCGCCGCCTGAACCTTCTACCTATCCCCTATGCCGGGATCGTCACCGACACCCTGAGCCCGCCCATCGGGCTGGTGGCGAGGCGGATGTCGCCGCCGTGGCTGCGCGCCACGTCGCGGGCGATCGAGAGGCCCAGCCCGGTGCCGCTCTCGTCGATGTTGCGGGCCTGGTCGCCGCGATAGAACGGCTTGAACACCGACTCGTGCTCCGCCGGCGGGATGCCAGGGCCGTCGTCGTCGACGAACACGGTGAGGAAGCCATGCTCGTGGATGCCGGTCACCACAACCCGCTTGCCGTGGCGGCAGGCATTCTTGACGAGGTTCATCAGGCAGCGCTTGAAGCCCTGCGGGCGCACCTTGACGATCGGCTCGCCGGTGAAGGTCATCACCGTCTCGTGGCCGGTGATCTTGGCTTCGGCGGCGAGCTCGCGGAGCATGACGTCGATGTCGGTCTCCTCGGTGGCTTCGCCGGCGTCGCCGCGTGCGAAGGCGAGGTAGCCCTCGAGCATGCGGTTCATGTCGTCGATGTCCTTCTTGAGCGGATCGACGTCGACGCTGTCCTCGATCAGGGCGAGCTGCAGGCGGAAGCGGGTGAGGATGGTGCGCAGGTCGTGGCTGACCCCGGCCAGCATCTCGGTGCGCTGCTCGATCTGCCGGTCGACCCGCTCGCGCATGTCGCGGAAGGCGACGGTCGCGGCCCGCACCTCGCGCGCGCCGCGCGGCGGGAAGTCCTCGACCGCTCGCCCCTTGCCGAAATCGTCGACGGCATGGGCGAGGCGGAGGATCGGCCGGATCTGGTTGCGCAGGAAGATGATGGCGATGGCGAGCAGGACGAGGCTGGTGCCGACCATCCAGGAGATGAAGATCAGCGAGTTCGAGGCATAGGTCTGGCTGCGCCGGGCGAAGACCCTGAGCACGTGGTCGGCGAGCTGGATGCGGATCTCGATGAGGTTGGAG
Organism: Pseudomonadota bacterium; assembly: GCA_023392225.1. GTDB lineage: Bacteria > Pseudomonadota > Alphaproteobacteria > Rhizobiales > Kaistiaceae > Bauldia. The sequence continues at coordinate 4,033 of JAEVZM010000404.1, read as the reverse complement.
CGGCCGACCGTGTCGATCCAGAACGGCTTGCCGATTTCCTTGGTGAGCGCCCGGCTGAAGTTGCGGTCGAGCAGGTCGAAGAACGGCTTCGGCGCCGCCGGCGGCAGCGGGCCGGGCGGCAGGATGGCGATGTTGAGGCCGAGCCGGCGCTTGGCGATCTTGGTGATCTCGTCGAGGCTCTTCTCGTCCGGATTGCGCTCGATCAGGTCGACCACGGCAGCGATGTCGGCGACCACGGCGGCCGACAGGCGGGCCGTCACCTGCTGCCAGTGCTCCTCCATGAACACGAAGGCGACCAGCGCCTGGAGCAGCACCACGGGCGCGATGATGATGATCAGCGAGCGCGCGAACAGGCCCTTCGGCATCAGGTCGCCGATGCCGCGCGCGAAGCGTCTCCAGGCGATGCGAAGGCCCCGGATCGGCTGGAGGGCGGAGGCGGCCATCGTCATGACGGCTCTCCGACCGCCATCGGCGCAAGGCGCGTTGCGTCGGCCTTTGGGCGGGACGCGGGGGAGGGCGGTCGCGGCACGCGGACCCCTATGAGGTGATGGTGAGCCGGTACCCCATCCCGCGCACCGTCTGCAGGTAGATCGGGTTGGCGGGATCGGGTTCGATCTTGCGACGCAGCCGGTTGATCTGGACGTCGACGGTGCGCTCGCCCGAGGGCCCGTCATTGCCGATCAGCTCGGTGCGGGGGACGGTCTCGCCCGGGACCGCGGCGAAGATCGCCATGATCTGGCGCTCGCGGTCGGTGAGATGGACGGGCTCGCTCCCCTTCCTCAGCTCCAGCCGCTCGCGGTGGAAGGTGAACGGGCCGAAGCGCACCACCTCGATTAGCGGCGTCGCGGGAGGCTGGCCGCGCTTGAGGATGTTGTTGAGCCGGAGCAGCAGCTCGCGCGGCTCGAACGGCTTGGAGAGATAGTCGTCGGCGCCGCTCTCGAGGCCCTCGATGCGGCTGTCCGCCTCCGAGCGGGCGGTGAGCATCAGGATCGGCACCGACATCGTCTCGCGGAGGCTCTTGGTGAGCTCCATGCCGCTCTCGCCGGGCATCATCACGTCGACGATCAGGAGGTCGAAGGCGAGGCCGGAGAGCCGGTGCCGGGCATCGGCGGCGTTGGAGGCCGTGGTCACCCGGAAGCCATGGTCGCCGAGATACTTGGCCAAGAGCTCGCGGATGCGGCTGTCGTCGTCGATGATCAGGACATGCGGCGCGACATCGGCGGCCTGGGGCTCGTAGGGACGCGTCGACATGGCGTCTCATCCATTGTCACTCGCCGACGAGGCGGGCGACCTTGTCGCGCTCGCCGGCGTCTATGATGGTGCGGAGGAAGCGTTCGGCACCCCGCCGCTCCTCGGGGCTCATCAGATCAAGTGCCGAGCCAATGCGGCGCTCCTGCGGCGCGATCAGCCGCAGCATCAGCGCCCGGCCGGCCTCGGTCGGGTAGAGGAGCCGCTGGCGACGGTCCTGCGGACCCTGCACCTGCTCGATGAAGCCGCCGTCGACCAGTTGCTTGAGCACCCGGCCGAGGCTCTGCTTGGTGATCTTGAGGATGCCGCGGAGGTCCGCGACCCGGATGCCCGGATGGCGGTTGACGAAGTGGACGACGCGATGGTGCGCCCGGCCGAAGCCGTAGGCCTCGAGCACCGCGTCGGGGTCCGAGGTGAAGTCGCGATAGGCGAAGAACAGGAGCTCGATGAAGGGAACCTCGGGGCTCTCCTGGTTGGTCAGCGGATCGCGGATCAGCGTCCCGCCGGGGCCCGCCGGTCGCACGTCGTCATCTTCTGCCTTGAAATTTACGTCAGCCATGTTGACATATTTTGGGTCGTTTGTTACGTGAAGACCAGCCGCGACGAAACAATCGGTCACGCTTCCGAAAGGCGTGCTCCCAGTGTCAGGATGCGTTGTCGGCACCATATCGACGAACGGTGTACGAAGCAAAAAGGCCGCCCCCGGTTGGACCTGCCGGTTTCGAGACGAGCGGCCGTTCAGGAGGTAGACCATGGCCCAGCCCTTTAGTGACCGCCCCGGTGTCATCTGGTTCAACGGCGAGTTCCTGCCGTGGAAGGATGCGACCGTCCACGTGCTGTCTCATGGCCTCCATTATGGCAGCGGCGTATTCGAGGGCGAGCGGGCCTATGGCGGCACCGTGTTCAAGCTCGACGAGCATACCCGGCGGCTGCACGCCTCGGCCGAGATCCTCGGCTTCGAGATCCCGTACTCGGTCGAGGAGATCAACCGCGCCACGGAGGAGCTGCTCAAGAAGCAGGGCCACGCGGATGCCTATGTCCGCCCGATCGCCTGGCGCGGCAGCGAGATGATGGGCGTCTCCGCCCAGCACAACCGCATCAACCTGGCGATCGCGGTGTGGGAGTGGCCGTCCTACTTCAAGCCCGAGGAGAAGCTGAAGGGCATCCGGCTCGACCTCGCCAAGTACCGCCGGCCCGACCCGGCCACCGCGCCGTCCAAGTCGAAGGCGACCGGCCTCTACATGATCTGCACGCTGTCCAAGCACGATGCGGAGCGCAAGGGCTATGCCGACGCGCTGATGCTCGACTGGCGCGGGCAGGTGGCGGAGGCGACCGGCGCCAACATCTTCTTCGTCAAGGACGGCGTGCTGCACACGCCGACCCCGGACTGCTTCCTCGACGGCATCACCCGGCGCACGGTCATCGGCCTCGCCAAGAAGCGCGGCTACGAGGTGGTCGAGCGGGCGATCATGCCGGAGGAGATGGCGACCTTCTCCGAGGCGTTCCTCACCGGCACCGCCGCCGAGGTGACGCCGGTCTCCGAGATCGGGCCGTACAAGTTCACGCCCGGCGAGATCTCGAAGAACCTGATGGAAGACTATTCGCTCGCGGTGCAGCCGAAGCAGCCGGCGCTGGCCGGCGACTGAGCCCGTCCGACGCGGCGCCGCGGATCTCCGCGGTGCCGCTCGGGCTCTCCCCGCTTAGGACTTGCCGCTCGACTTCGCGCCGCTGCCAATCGCGGGCGGGGTCGCCGGACCCTTCTGCTTCTTGTTCTTCTCGGCCTTCGGCTTCCGCTTTTCCTTGGACGGACGCATCGTTCCCTTGGCCATGACCGTTTCCTTTGCTGTCGCCGGGCGTGATGCCCGTGAACCGCATATCTACGTCCTATCGCGCGGTTTTGGAAATGACGGGGAGCGGACCGGGGCGCGAGGCTAGCCGGCGGCGGGCGTGAGGTCGGCCGGCGAGATCAGCACCGAGAAGTGTTCGCACCAGATGACCACGCTCGGATAGTCGGCGAGATCGACGCCGTCGGGGATCGGGTAGCGTTGGCTCCCCTCGAAGGCGCGCAGCCGGCCGAGGTCGACGAACATCGTCTGCGTGACGTCGGACGAGCCGCGGACCTCCGCCTTCGGCACCAGGTAGACGTGGTAGGCGGGGCCCGGGCCGACCTTGAAGTCGGGCTCGAGGAACACGGCCGAGCGGTAGACGCTGACCTTGCCCGCACCATAGTGCAGCGGGTCGGACGGGTCGGCGTGGATGAAGGTGCCGGTCGCTACCAGCGCACCCTGCTCGGCGTCGGTGATCGTCTCCATTGCCGGCGGCGGCGGGAAGACGAAGGGGAACAGGAAGAACCCCAGCGCGACACCGAAGCCGGTGCCGAGGATGCCGCCGATCAGGAAGATGGCGATTGCCCGCCAGATGCGCTTGCCCGTGCTCCCAGCCATGGTGGCACGATAGGGGCAATGCGCCTTCGCGCCAACACCCTCGCGGGCCGCGCTACTGCGCGGCGGCGATGAACTGCTGCAGCCGGGCGCGCAGCGCCGTCTCGTCCGGGACGAAGTCCTCCGCGATCCACCACGCCTCGATGTCCTTGAGCACGGCCCCGATCGCGGGGCCGTGGCCGAGACCGGCGCCGAGCGCGTCGCGTCCGGAGAGCGGGAAGCGGGGTGGCGGCCAGCGCTCGGGCAGCGCATGGAGCGCCAGGTAGGTCGCGACATCGCCGCTGCTCCAGGCGGCCGCGAGCGCGATCGCATCCCGGTAGACCGCGGCGCCGAGGGCATAGAGC
>JAEVZM010000375.1 GCA_023392225.1 Pseudomonadota bacterium | reverse complement strand
GCATTGACGTCATGCTCACCGCGAGCCGCGAAATCATGAAGCGGCTCGAACGCGACGGGTGGATTCTTGATCGGGTCCGCGGATCGCACCATGTCTTCCGGCACCCAGGGCGACCGGAGGTGGTGGTCCTGCCCCATCCCCGGAAGGACTTGGGAACGGGGTTGGTTCGTGCAATCTATAAGCAGGCCGGATGGCCCTTCGACTAGGGTATCTCGCATGTCCCACTACGTTGCCATCGTCGAGGATGCCGGGCCGGACCGAGCCGTCGGTGTCTGGTTCCCGGACCTTCCCGGCTGCTTCTCGGCCGGGGACTCGATGGACGAGGCACTGGTCAACGCGCCGGAAGCCATCGTGCTCTATGCCGAGGCGCTGTTCGCAAGCCGACGTCCCCTTCCGCCTGCGCGGACGCTGGACGAGCTGAAGCGAGATCCAGAGTTCGTGGCGGAGACGCAAGGCAACCTCGTCGCCGTCGTACCCTTCACCCTGCCCATTGCCACTGCTGCAGAGTAGCTGTCCCGTCCCGTGCCCAAGCCCATCGTTCACATCGCGACCCTGTCCGCGCCCGAGGCCGACCTCCGCCGCCTGGCGGATGCCATCGAGGCCGACGACGCCCTCGCCCATCTCGCCATCGACGCCGTCGAGGTGACCCCGGAGACCTGGCGGCTGACGCTCTACCTGCCCGAGGCGCCGGACCGAACGCTGCGCGCGCAGCTCAACACGGTGGCGCGTGCCACGCTCGGCCAGTCCTCGCCCGGCTTCGCGATCGAGCGCCTGCCGGATACCGACTGGGTGGCGAAGGCGCTCGAAGGGCTGAAGCGGGTGCGCGCCGGGCGCTTCCTCGTCCATGGCGGCCACGACCGCAGCGAGGCCCGGCCCAACGACATCGCCATCGAGATCGAGGCGGGCGAGGCCTTCGGCACCGGACACCACGGCACCACCGCCGGGTGCCTGCTCGCCATCGAGCGCACGGTGAAGACGCGTCCTGTCCGGAACGCCCTCGACGTCGGCACCGGCTCCGGCGTGCTGGCGATCGGCATCGCGCGGCTGGCGCATTGCCCGGTGCTCGCCAGCGACATCGATCCCGTCGCCACCCGTGTGGCGGCGCAGAACGTGCGGCTCAACGGCGTCGCGCCGATGGTCGAGGTTGTCACCGCGGCCGGCATCGAGCATCGCCTGTTCGCGGTCAACGGTCCCTATGACCTCGTGGTCGCCAATATCCTCGCCGGACCGCTGGTGGCGCTCGCGCCGGCGATCGCCCAGCGCGTCGCGCCGGGCGGCACCGTCATCCTCTCGGGTCTCACGACCTCGCAGCAGGTCCGCGTCGCCGCCGCCTATCGCCGCCAGGGGCTGCTGCCAGCGGCAACTGGCATCATCGACGACTGGGTGACCCTGACCTTCGCCAGGCCCTGATGGCGCCAGCGGGGAAACAGCGACGGCCAAGGCCGTCGTCGCCCCCTCTCGGACCGGCTTGAGCTGTGATGACCCAGCCCGATCAGTTCCGCATCGCGGCCGACGTCCTGAAGGCCCGCCAAGCGGCCGAGCGCCTGTTCGCGACCATGCGGCCGCAGCTTCGGGAGATCCTTCCCGCGACGGCCGAGGTCCTGCATGTCGGCGCGACCGCGGTCCCGGGATGCCTTACCAAGGGCGACCTCGATATTGTGGTGAGGGTCGAGCGCGAGGACTTCGCGACGGCCGAGGCCGCGCTCGCGGCGCGCTTCGCCCGCAATCCGGGCTCAATACGAACGGACGAGTTCGCCGCCTTCGAGGACAAGGCCGCTACCCCGCACCTTGGCATCCATTTGACGGTCAAGGGAGCGGCGCTCGACGTCTTCCATCGCTTCGCCGCGGCGCTGCGCGCCGACCCGGCGCTGGTGAAGCGCTACAACGCGCTCAAGCGCGCCTATGACGGGCAACCCATGGATCGCTACCGAGCGGCCAAGGACGCCTTCGTGGCCGACGTGCTCCGCAGCACGCCAGCCACATCAGAGGACTAGTTTCCAGCGCGCCCCGACCCTAGAGCGGGAAGCCGTTCCGTCCGGCGCAGTCGAGCGCCATGCAGTCGTGGCCGAAGGTGGCGAGCGCCGCGTCGTTGGTGCCGAGCATGAGCGCGCGAACGGTCTGCCGGGGAGTCGCCTCGCGGACGCGCTGGGCACGGGCGCGGGCGTAGGGCATTGCCCCCGTGGCCGGCGCCATGCGGCTTACGCCGTCGCCGAGTGTCCGATATGCCGTAGCCATGACGAATCCTTTCCGATTCCGATACGCAGTACCTCCCCTCGGTTCCGCCAATAGGCCCAGCAGCCGCATCAGGGAAGCCCTGCAACCGCATGGCAGCCTTGAGTTTTTTGCAGCGCACATGTCACTTTACTGCAATGCACAATTGGACGGCAGGATTGCGGCGCGATAAGCAGGATTGTGCCGTCATTCGCGGCGAAACTCAGTGAAGGAGGCTGTTCGTGGCATCGACGATCGCTCAAGGCGGAGGCAGCACGACCCGCGCGCGGGTGGCCGAGCTGAGGGCCGAGCTGTCCCGAAAAGGGCTGACCGGCTTCATCGTTCCCCATGCCGACGAGCACCAGAGCGAGTATCTGCCGCCATCCGCCGAGCGCATCGCCTGGCTGACCGGCTTCACCGGCTCGGCCGGCGCCGCCGTGGTGCTGCGCGACGCCGCGGCGGTCTTCGTCGACGGCCGCTACACCATCCAGGCTGCCGCGGAGGTCGACCCGGAGACGTTCGCCCGCGAGCACCTGATCGAGAACCCGCCGTGGAAGTGGCTGAAGGCGCATCTCCAGGCGGACGACCGCATCGGCTATGACCCCTGGCTGATGACCGCGGCCGAGGTGAAGCGCCTCGAGGAAGCCGCGAAAGTCGCCGACGCGACGCTGGTGCCGGTCAGCGGCAACCCCATCGACCAGATCTGGCAGGACCGCCCGGCGCCGCCGGTCGGTGCCGTGTCGATCCATCCCGAGGCGCTCGCCGGCGAGTCCGCTGCCGACAAGATCGCCCGCCTCGGCATGGCGATCACTTCGGCGCGGGCCAACGC
>JAEVZM010000340.1 GCA_023392225.1 Pseudomonadota bacterium | reverse complement strand
CGGCGACGAAGCCGGCGTTGCCGCCGTCGCCGCCAAGGCCGCCGCCGCCGCCACCGCCGGTGGCAAGCCCGCCCTGGCCGCCGGTGCCGCCGAGCACCGCGTTATCGACGAAGGCGACGTTGATGATGGTCACGTCGGCATCGCTGTTGACGAAGAGGGCGCCGCCGGCGCCCATGCCGCCACCGCCGGCCGAGCTGCCGTCGCCGCCGTCGCCCCCCTTGGCGTAGCCGTCGCTGAGTGTGACGTCCTTCAGCACCAGCTTGCCGCTGTCGGCGAAGAAGATGCGGTAGGCGTTGGCGCCGCTGATGGTGAAGCCGTCGCCGTCGATGACGAGGGTCGAGCCGGCGTCGGGGTGGATGATAGGCAGATCCGCGGTCAGCGTGATCGACGCGGTCAACGTGATGGTGTTGACCGAATTGGGATTGGCGTTGGCCGCGGTGATCGCGGCCGCAAGCTCGCTGGCATTGCCTGCGGTGTAGTCGACCATGTCTCAGTCCTCCCCTTACATCCGAGCGGCCGCCACTTCGGCGTGCGAACCCGGATGATTGACCCCAACTAGCGATTCTAGCAGTGATTGCGGTCGTTCGGCACTGAAGGAAATACGGAGGTTGCCGAAAGATTGCCTCCCGCCACGTTCCGACGCCGGGGCATGGCAGGCTACAGGCATGCTGGCAGGCCGAGGGAGGAGCGCATGTACGGACTGATCGGGAAGATGACGGCGAAGCCCGGGGCGCGCGATGCGCTGGTCGCCACGATCCTCGCCGGAATCGGGGACATGCCGGGGTGCCGGAGCTACATCGTCGCCCATGACGCGGCGGATGGGGACGCGATCTGGATCACTGAGGTCTGGCACGACGAGGCGGCGCACAAGGCTTCGCTCCAGCTGCCGGCGGTCCGGGACGCGATCGCCAAGGCCATGCCGCTGATCGCGGATTTCGGCCCGAGCTTCCCGACGGTGCCGGTCGGCGGCACCGGATCGTGACGGTCCGCCGTCATTGTCGCCCGCGGTCCGAGCCGCTATAGAGGCCGCCCGACGTTTTCGAGAAGACGACGATGGATCCGACGATCGACCAGGAGACCGAGGACGGCATCGCCAAGGCGCGGCTGATCTCGGCGGCACTGCCCTACATGCTGCGCTACGACGGCAAGGTCGTGGTGGTGAAGTATGGCGGCCATGCCATGGGGGATCCGGCGCTCGGCAAGGCCTTCGCGCGCGACATCACGCTGCTCGAGACCTCCGGGGTGCGGCCGGTGGTCGTCCATGGCGGCGGGCCGCAGATCGGCGAGCTCCTGAAGAAGCTCGACATCCAGTCCGAGTTCCGCGGCGGCCTCCGCGTCACCGACAAGAAGACCATCGACGTCGTCGAGATGGTGCTCGCCGGCAAGATCAACAAAGAGATCGTGATGGCGATCAATGCCGAAGGCGGCAAGGCGGTCGGCCTGTGCGGCAAGGACGGCAACATGGTCGTCGCCGAGAAGCTGACGCGCACCGAGATCGACCCGAGCTCCAACATCGAGAAGGTGGTCGACCTCGGCTTCGTCGGCGAGCCCAAGACCGTCAATCGCGCCGTCATCGACATGGTGCTCGGCGCCGAGCTAATTCCGGTGATCGCTCCCGTCGCCCCCGGGAACGATGGCGAGACCTACAACGTCAATGCCGACACCTTCGCCGGTGCCATCGCCGGCGCGCTCGGCGCGGCACGCCTCCTGTTCCTCACCGACGTCCCCGGCGTCCTCGACAAGAACGGCAAGCTGCTGCGCGAGCTGACGGTGGCGGAGGTCCACGCCCTGATCGCTGACGGCACCATCACCGGCGGCATGATCCCCAAGGTCGAGACCTGCATCGAGGCGCTCGGCCGCGGCGTCGAGGGGGTCGTCATCCTCAACGGCAAGACCCCGCATGCGGTGCTGCTCGAGCTGTTCACCGACCACGGCGTGGGAACCCTGATCCGGCCATGAGCGAGACCGGTCCAACCGGGAAGCCAGGCGGCGCGTCGTCGCCCGACCTGTCGCGTTTCGCCGATGTCGACGCCTGGGTGTTCGACCTCGACAACACGCTCTATCCGCACCACACCAACCTGTTCGCGCAGGTGGACCGGCGGATCCGCGAGTATGTCGGGCGGCTGCTGTCGCTCGATGCGGAATCGGCGCACCGCGTCCAGAAGGACTACTATCGCCGCTACGGCACGACCCTGCGTGGCCTGATGGAGGAGCACGGCATCGCGCCGGACGACTTCCTCGCCTATGTCCACGACATCGACCACTCGGTGGTCGAGCCGGACCCGCTGCTCGCCGCCGAGATCCGGCGCCTGCCGGGGCGGAAGTTCATCTTCACCAACGGCTCCCGATCGCATGCCGAGAAGGTGGCCGAGCGGCTCGGCATCACCGAGCATTTCGAGGACATCTTCGACATCGTGCGCTCCGAGCTCCTGCCGAAGCCGGCGCGCGAGACCTATGACCGCTTCGTTGCGGCGACCGGCATCGATCCGTCCCGTGCGGCGATGTTCGAGGACCTTTCGCGCAATCTCGAGGTGCCCTCGGCACTTGGCATGCGGACCGTGCTGGTGGTGCCCTCGGGCATCCGCGAGGTGTTCCAGGAGGAATGGGAGATGGAAGGCCGCGAAGGGCCCCATGTCGACTACCTGACCGACAATCTCGCCGCGTTCCTCGGCGCGGTGCTGGCCGCGATCCACTCCCCGCTGCCCCGGGAGGGGGACTAGCGCAGCCAGGCTCGTGCCGGCGCCGGCCAACCCATCGGCTGGGAACCATGGTTCGTGAGCGGCATTGCCGCACTATATGCTCGGCTCACGTCGCCTGACGGAGACCGGGAATGCCACTGATCGAAGCCCTCATCGTGCTCGCCCTCATCGTGCTCAATGGCGTGCTCGCCATGTCCGAGCTGGCGATCGTCTCGTCGCGGAAGTCGCGCCTCGAGGCCATGGCGGAGGCCGGGAGCCGCGGCGCGCGGATCGCCGTCCGGCTGATCGAGGACCCCAGCAGCTTCCTCTCGACGGTCCAGATCGGGATCACGCTTGTCGGCATCTTCGCCGGTGCGTTCGGCGGCGCGACGCTTGCCGCGCCGCTCGGCGTCATGCTCGACAGTGTTCCCTGGATCGCCCCGAACGGCGAGGCGATCGCCTTCGTGCTCGTCGTGGTGGTCATCACCTACCTGTCGCTGGTCGTCGGCGAGCTGGTGCCGAAGCGGATCGCCCTCGCCAACCCGGAGCGGACCGCGGCGCTGGTGGCGCCGCCCATGCAGGTCCTGTCGCGTGTCGCCGCGCCGGCGGTCTGGCTGCTCCGGCACTCGACCGACGCCGTGCTTCGCCTGCTCCGCCTCGGCGGCAGCCGCGAGGAGACGATCACCGAGGACGAGGTCAAGGCGCTCATCGCCGAGGGCACGCGCGCCGGCGTCTTCGCCCCGCAGGAGCGCGAGATGATCGACGGCGTGCTCCGCCTCGCCGACCGGAGCGTCCGGGCGGTGATGACGCCCCGGGTCGACGTGACGTGGATCGACGTCAATGCGAGCCGCGAGGACCTCGTCAGCCTCGTCGAGGCCCATCGCCACCGCCGCATCCTGGTCTGCGACGGCTCGATCGACCAGGCCGTCGGCTGCATCGACATGGCGGACGTGCTGGCGACGGTGCTGCGGGGTGGCGAGATCTCGATTCGCGGGATCATGCAGAAGCCGCTGGTCGTCTCCGAGAGCCTCGGCGTGCTGCGCCTGGTCGATACCTTCCGCCGCGAGGGCATGCACTACGCCGTGGTGGTGGACGAATACGGGATGACCGAGGGGATCGTCACCGCGATGGACATCCTCGAGGGCATCGCCGGCGCGCTGCCGGAGCGCGGCGAGGAGGACGATCCCAATATCGTCTCCCGTCCGGATGGCACCATGCTGGTCGACGGGATGATGCCGGTCGACGTGTTCGAGTCTGCCGTCGGGCTCCGCAACATCGTCGGTGAAGGGGATTTCGAGACCGTTGCCGGCCTGGTGCTGCAGCATCTCGGCCGGATCCCTGAGGTGGGTGACAAGGTCGACGTGGCCGGCATGACCATCGAGGTCGTCGACATGGATGGCCGCCGGATCGACAAGCTGCTGGTGACGCCGCCGCCGGAGCTCCAGCCGGAGGCCTGACGCCGATTGCACCGGCGACTGCCTTCCCCTAGGGTCGCGCGCGACGTGAGACAGCCTTTTTGACGGGGGAATGGAATGGCGGACCTGGCCGCACTTGAGAAGACCATCGACGCCGCGTTCGAGGACCGGGGCAATGTCAGCCCCGCGACCACCGGCGAGATTCGTGCCGCCGTCGACGAGGCCCTGTCGCTGCTCGACACCGGCAAGGTTCGGGTCGCCGAGAAGGGCGAGGGCGGCTGGACGGTCAACCAGTGGCTCAAGAAGGCGGTGTTGCTCTCCTTCCGGCTGAACGCCATGGCGCCGATCAAGGGCGGTCCGGGCGAATCGTCGTGGTGGGACAAGGTCCCGTCGAAGTTCGACGGCTGGGGGCCGAACGAGTTCGAGGCGGCCGGCTTCCGCGCCGTGCCGAACTGCGTCGTCCGCTACTCGGCCTTCATCGCCCCCGGCGTCGTGCTGATGCCGTCCTTCGTCAATCTCGGCGCCCATGTCGGCGAGGGGACGATGATCGACACCTGGGCGACCGTCGGCTCCTGCGCCCAGATCGGCAAGAACTGCCACATCTCGGGCGGCGCCGGCATCGGCGGCGTGCTCGAGCCGCTGCAGGCCGGCCCGGTGGTCATCGAGGACAACTGCTTCATCGGTGCCCGCTCCGAGGTCGCCGAGGGCGTCGTGGTCGGCGAGGGCTCGGTGCTGTCGATGGGCGTCTATCTCGGCGCCTCGACCAAGATCATCGACCGTGCCACCGGCGAGATCTTCATGGGCCGCGTGCCGCCCTATTCGGTGGTGGTGGCCGGGACCCTGCCGGGCAAGCCGCTGCCGTCCGGCGAGCCGGGGCCGTCGCTCTACTGCGCCGTCATCGTCAAGCGCGTCGACGAGAAGACCCGCGCGAAGACCTCCGTGAACGAGCTGCTTCGCGACTGAGACGCGGGATCGCGAGGCGACGGGCCGGTCGCATCCGGCGGGCCGGCGTCGTCTGCGCTCCAGGTCGCCAGATCCGTGCTCGAGAGGCCCATCCGCGAGCCGGAGCGGCGCGCGGCCGCTCGCCTGCGCGAGACAGGCTCGGCTTCCGGCTGACCCGCCCGGACACCGGACAGGCAGTTTCCGCCGTGGCGGTGTCGAATCCCGCCGCGCCGACTCGTCGTCACGCTGTCGGGCTGCGTCGGTGGCCCGGCGGGACAGGAAGCCCGGCGCATGCCGCCGCGGGCGGAAGAAGGAAACGCAAGCCATGTCTCTGGTTCGAGTCCAGCATTTCTCCATCTCGCTCGATGGCTTCGCCACGGGCGAGGGCCAGAGCCTGGAGGCGCCCTTCGGCCATGCCGGCCACCGGCTGCATGAGTGGATGTTCGCGACCCGCTGGGGGCGCACGATGTTCGGCCAGGCGGGCGGCACCCGCGGCATAGACGACACCTTCCTGCGGCTGTTCGACGTCGGCATCGGCGCCGAGATCATGGGGGCGAACAAGTTCGGACCTCCCGGGTGGCAGGACGATCCCGATTGGCAGGGCTGGTGGGGTCCCAATCCACCGTTCCACACGCCGGTCTTCGTGCTCACCCATCGGCCCCGGGCGCCGATCGAGATGGAGGGCGGCACCACGTTCCATTTCATCGATGCCGCGCCGGCCGAGGTGCTTTCGGCCGCCCGCGCGGCCGCCCGGGGGCTCGACATCCGGCTCGGTGGCGGTCCGAGCATGCTGCGCGACTACCTCGCCGCCGGGCTCGTCGACCACATGCACCTCGTCCTGGTGCCCATCGTCCTTGGTCGCGGCGTCCGCCTCTGGGACGGGCTCGAAGGCATCGAGAAGGACTACGCGGTCGAAAGCGTCACGTCGCCCAGTGGCGTCACGCACCTGTTCTTTGCGCGGGGGTAGCCGTCGCCGGGTTCCCGCGTCCCGCGCGACTCGGATAGACTCGTCACAGCGGCGCGACGCCAGCACCGGGGAAGGACGGTCCAGTGGATCTCGGCTACATCCTCACCTCGAGGGAGGGGCGGATCTCCCGGATCGAATGGTGGGCGGGCGTGCTGACGCTCGCCCTCGTCATCCTTGCCGCCGTGGTCCTGATCGGGTGGGCCTTCGGCCAGACCCCGACCGGGTTCCTCGTGGTGCTGCTCCTCGAGGTGCTGCTGCTCTATCCGACCTACGCGCTTTCGGCGAAGCGCTTCCAGGACCGCGACAAGCCCGGCCGACTGGCGCTCATCGGCATCGGCGTCGGCATCGCCAGCACCGTGGTGCAGGTCTTCGGACTGAGCGATCCGGAGGCGCCTTCGGTGCTCGGCGGGATCGTCGGCATCGCGTCGATGATCGTCGGCATCTGGTACCTGATCGAGCTGGGGTGCCTCCGCGGCACGGGTGGGCCGAACAGCTACGGCCCAGACCCGCTTGGCCGCCGCACTCCGGCTGGTTGACAGGCCGCATGCGGGTCGTAGGGTCGCGGGCCGCCTCCCACGAGGCCCGAGAGAGTTCCAGTTCGTCATGACCACCGCCGATCCGATCGAAATCCTCAGCCGTCTCATCGCCTTTCCGTCGGTCACGCCCGACGATGCCGGCAGCCTCGGCTATCTCGAGGGGCTGCTCGGCGGTGCCGGCTGGCGGATCGAGCAGGTGACGTTCTCGGCCCCCGGCACGCCCGACGTCGCCAACCTCATCGCCACCGTCGGCACGGGCGGCCCGCATCTGGTCTTCTGCGGCCATGTCGACGTGGTGCCGCCGGGCGACGCCGCGCGCTGGCAGGTGCCGCCGTTCACCGGCTCGGTCGCCGGCGGCTACGTCCACGGCCGCGGTGCGGTCGACATGAAGGGCGGCATCGCGGCCTTCCTCGCTGCAGCCCTGCCGTTCGCCGCCGCGCGCCCGGCCGGAGCCGGCACGGTGACGCTGCTCCTCACCGCCGACGAGGAGGGGCCCGCGGTCAACGGTACCGTCAAGCTGCTCGATCACGCCCTCAAGGCGGGGATGCGGTTCGATGCGGCGATCGTCGGCGAGCCGACCTCGCGGGCGCGGCTCGGCGACATGGTGAAGATCGGCCGGCGGGGGAGCCTCTCGATGACGCTCCGGGTCGGCGGCCGGCAGGGCCACGTCGCCTATCCCCATCTCGCCGACAACCCGGTGCCGCGGCTGATCCGCCTCGTCCACCGGCTGACCACATTGCAGCTCGACGAGGGCAGCAGCGACTTCCAGCCCTCGAACCTCGAGGTGACCAGCGTCGACGTCGGCAACCCGGCTTCGAACGTCATCCCGGCCGAGGCCCGGGCGCGGTTCAACGTCCGCTTCAACGACCGCTGGTCGTCGGAGAGCCTCCTTGCCTTCCTCCGGGCGGAGCTGGACGCGGTGGCCGATGGCACCGACTACGAGCTCGGCATCGCCCACCGGAGCGAGTGGTTCCTCACCCATTCGGACAAGCTGGTCGCGCCGCTCGCGGCGGCGATCCGCACGGTCACCGGCATCGAGCCAGAGCTCTCGACCAGCGGCGGCACGTCCGATGCGCGCTTCTTCAAGACGGTTTGCCCGGTGGTCGAGTTCGGCCTGGTGGGCGACACCATGCACCAGGTCGACGAGCGGGCGCCGGTCGCCGACGTCGAGGCGCTGACCCGCATCTATGGCGGGTTCCTCGAACGCTTCTTCGCGTAGCCAGAATGCCGACGACCGAAGAGATCGCCCGCTCGCTCACCGCGGCCTGGGAGCTTTTCCTCGACCGGGCGGACGCGATGCGCCGCTTCGACGTCAGCGTCGAGGGCTTCTGGCGCTCGTTCGCCGCCGTGCTGCTGGTCGCGCCCTTCTATGCCTTCGCGGTGCTCGCCGATGCGCGGACGGTTGCGGGCAGTGATCCGCTCATGCCGGTCGAGAGCGGCATGGGCATGCTCGTCCACAATGCGGTCGGGCTGCTGCTCGACTGGATCGCGCTGCCGCTGATCCTCGCCCTCCTGGCGCGGCCGCTCGGCATCTCCCGCCACTATTCCGAGTTCATCGTGGCACGGAACTGGTGCGCGGTGATCGGGGCGGTGCCGTTCGGCCTGATCGGCCTCCTGATCGTCATCGGCGCCATCGACAGCGAGTTCGGCGGTATCCTGATGTTCGCCGCGCTGATCGTGGTGCTGCGCTACAACTACATCATCGCGCGCCGGGCGCTCGATGTCGGCACCGGCTTCGCCCTCGGCATCGTCGCGCTCGACTTCGTGGTGAGCCTGACACTCGCGCTCACCATCGACGGCCTCTTCGCGCCTCAGTAGTCGACGGCAACGAGGTAGAGGCCATCCGGCGGCGCCACGGGCCCCGAGCGGGTGCGGTCGCGGGCTTCGAGCGCCGCCGCCACCTCGCCGACCGGCCAGCGTCCTTCGCCGACCTTCTTGAGCGCGCCCACCATCGAGCGCACCTGGTTGTGGAGGAAAGAGCGGGCGCTGGCCCGTACCGCGATCTCCGCGCCCTCGCGGGAGACGTCGAGGCGGTCAAGCGTCTTCACGGGCGATCGGGCCTGGCACTCGGAGGCGCGGAAGGTTGTGAAGTCGTGGAGGCCGACCAGCGCCTGCGCGGCGGCATGCATGGCGTCGGTGTCGAGCCGCATCGGCACATGCCAGACGCGCCCGGCGTCGAGCACCGGCGGCGGTCGGCGGTCGAGGATTCGGTAGAGATAGTGCCGCTTCACCGCCGAGAAACGGGCATCGAAGTCATCGGCGACGGCCTCCGCCGACAGGATCGAGACCGGCGCAGGGCGCAGATGCGCGTTGATCGCGTCGCGCACCTTGTCGGGCACCCAGTCGCGGCCGAGGTCGATATGGGCGACCTGGCCGAGCGCGTGCACCCCGGCATCGGTGCGGCCGGCGCCCTTGACCACCACGGTCTCGCCCGAGAAGCCGCGGATTGCCTCCTCGATCGCCTGCTGCACCGACGGGCCATTGGCCTGGCGCTGCCAGCCGACGAAAGGACCGCCGTCATACTCGATGGTGAGCTTGTAGCGGGGCACCTCTCGCCGCCCCCTCAGGCGAAGGACGCCGGCATCTGCCGGACGCCGGCGAGGAATGCCTCCGCCTTGACCGGCTGCTTGCCGGCGCGCTGCACCTCGGTCAGCCGCACCGCGCCGCTGCCGCAGGCGACGGTGAGCCCGCCGTCGAGCACCGTGCCGGGTGCAGCACTGCCCTCGGCCCGGGTCGAGCGCAGCACCTTGATGCGCTCCGTACCCTTGCCGAGGTCGGCCTCGAACCAGGCGCCGGGGAACGGGGAAAGGCCGCGGATATGGTTGTGGACGGCATCGGCGGTCAGCGACCAGTCGATGCGGGTCTCGCCCTTGTCGAGCTTCTTCGCGTAGGTGGCGCCGTCTTCCGCCTGGGGCGTGAAGGAGAGGCCGCCGCGGGAGAGCGCAGCGAGGGCACGGCCCATCAGGTCCGCGCCGAGCAGCGCCAGGCGCTCGGTCAGCTCGCCTGCCGTCACGTCGGGGCCGATCGGCACCCGCTCCGCCATCGCCACCGGGCCGGTGTCGAGGCCTTCCTCCATCCGCATCACCTCGACGCCGGTCTCGGCGTCGCCGGCCAT
>JAEVZM010000299.1 GCA_023392225.1 Pseudomonadota bacterium | reverse complement strand
CGCCCCCGTCGGCCGGCGGCCGCCGCGCGGCGCGCGCCAGCGCGTCGTCTCCTGGGGGGCCGACCGATCCTATCCGATCTACCTGGTCCACCTCGACATGATCGTCTGGTGCGTGGCCGCGGTCCGCGACGGAAAGATCCCGCCAATGCTCTGCCTGCCGCTCGCGGTGGCCGCCACGTTCCTTGTCGCCGACCTCCTGCATCGCTTCATCGAAATGCCGGTCATCCGCCGGAGGCCGAGCCAGTTCCCGGCGGCGCATGCCCCCATGGTCCCGGCGCGGGATGGTCATTCGGCGGCGTCCTGACGCGAGGGGCCGGAGAGGGCGAGCCATTGGCGGCTCATCGCCTCGATGATGAAGCGGGCGGTGATCGGCGTGCCGTCATAGTGGAGGATCGGCACCAGCCGCGCCGGGTCGATGCCCAGCTCGTTGACCAGCAGCGTCCGCATCTGGGCGTCCCGGTTCTGCTCGACGACGAAGACGAAGTCGTGCTCGTCGATGAAGTCGGCGACGCGCTCGTGGAAAGGGAACGCCCTGAGCCGCATCATGTCGAGCGGATGGCCGGCGGCGGACAGCGCCTCGATCGCCTCGTGCATCGCCGGCGTGGTCGAGCCGTAGTAGAGGACGCCGATGCGCGAGCCCTCTGGCGCATCCTCGCGGATCGGCGCCGGGCAGAGCCGCCGGGCGGTGTCGAACTTCCGGAGCAGGCGCTGCATGTTCTCGACATAGTCGGCGCCTTCCTCGGAGTAGCGGGCCCGGGCGTTCTTCGAGGTGCCGCGGGTGAAGAAGGCGCCCTTGGTCGGGTGCGTGCCGGGATAGGTCCGGTACGGAATGCCGTCGCCGTCGACGTCGAGATAGCGGCCGAAGTCGCGCCCGGCTTCGAGCTCGTCGGCGCTGAGCACCTTGCCGCGGTCGAGCCGGCGCCCTTCCTCCCAGCGGAGTGGCGCGCACAGCCACTCGTTCATGCCGATGTCGAGGTCGAGCATGACGAAGACCGGGGTCTGCAGCCGGTCGGCGAGGTCGAAGGCGTCGGCCGCCATCGTGAAGCACTCGTGCGGGTCGGCCGGCAGCAGCATGACGTGCTTGGTGTCGCCATGCGAGGCATAGGCGGCGGAGAGGAGGTCCGACTGCTGCGTCCGGGTCGGCATGCCGGTCGACGGTCCGCCGCGCTGGACGTCGAAGATCACCGCCGGAATCTCGGCGAAATAGGCGAGGCCGAGGAACTCCTGCATCAGCGATATGCCGGGTCCCGCCGTGGCGGTGAAGGCCCGCGCCCCGTTCCAGGCGGCGCCGATCACCATGCCGATCGAGGCGAGCTCATCCTCTGCCTGGACGATGGCGAAGCGGTGCTTGCCGGTGACCGGGTCGACGCGATGGCGGGCGCAATGCTTGCCGAAGGCCTCGGCGAGCGAGGTCGAGGGCGTGATCGGGTACCAGGCGCAGACGGTGGCGCCGCCATAGACCGCACCGAGGCCCGCCGCGTCGTTGCCCTCGAGGAAGATGCGGTCGCCCACCGCGTCGGCACGGCGGATGCGGAGGTCGATCGGGCCGAAGGCGGCGCGGGCGTGGGTGCGGCCCATCTCCAGCGCCTCGATGTTGGGCGGGATCAGCTTGTCCTTGCCCTTGAACTGCTCGCCGATCAGCCTCTCGACCTCGGCCGCCTCGATGCCGAGGATCTCGGCCAGCGCCCCGACATAGATGATGTTCTTGAACAGCTGGCGCTGGCGCGGATCGGCGTAGCGGGCGTTGCAGATCGCGGTGAGTGGCAGGCCGAGCACCGTGATGTCGTCACGGAACTTCGACGCCTGCAGCGGCCGGGTGGAATCGTAGAACAGGTAGCCGCCGGGCTCGATCTCGGCGATGTCCTTGTCCCAGGTCTGGGGGTTCATCGCCACCATCAGGTCGACGCCGCCGCGCCGGCCGAGATGCCCGGCCTCGGACACCCGCACCTCGTACCAGGTCGGCAGGCCCTGGATGTTCGAGGGGAAGATGTTGCGCGAGGCCACCGGCACGCCCATCCGGAGGATCGAGCGGGCGAAGAGCCGGTTGGCACTCGCCGATCCGGAGCCGTTGACGTTGGCGAACTTGACGACGAAGTCGTTGACGCGGGGGGACCGCGAGGAAGAAGCGTTCATCGATACTGTCCGGCGGCGCCGGAAGCCTGCGCCGATTCCAGGAGGAACTTCCGCATGTCCCAGGCTCCTGTCGGGCAGCGCTCGGCGCAGAGCCCACAATGGAGGCACACGTCCTCGTCCTTGGCCATGATCCGACCGGTGCGGAGCGGCGGTGAGACGAGAATGTCCTGGGTGAGGTTGAGGGCAGGGGCATTGAGGCGGGTGCGAAGGTCGGCCTCCGGCCCGTTGTCGGTGAAGGTGATGCAGTCGGTGGGGCAGATGTCGGCGCAGGCGTCGCACTCGATGCAGAGCTTGTCGGTGAACACGGTCTGCACGTCGCAGTTCAGGCAGCGCTGCGTCTCCTCGTAGCCGAGGAGCGGGTCGAAGCCGAGCTCGACCTCGGCCCTGATGTCGGCGAGCGCGACGCTTTGCTCCCGCATCGGCACCTTGCGGCGGGCCTCGAGCGAGATGTCGTTGTCGTAGCTCCACTCGTGGATGCCCATCTTCTGGCTGACGAGGGAGACGTGGGGCGGGGGACGGTCGTGGACGTCGCCGCCGGAGACGAAGCGGTCGATCGAGATCGCCGCGGCGTGGCCGTGGGCGACGGCCCAGATGATGTTCTTCGGGCCGAAGGCGCTGTCGCCGCCGAAGAACACCGCCGGATGCGTCGACTGATGGGTGACGGTGTCGACCACCGGCATGCCCCACTCGTCGAAGTCGAGCCCGAGATCCCGCTCGATGAACGGGAAGGCGTTCTCCTGGCCGATCGCCACCAGGACGTCGTCGCATTCGAAGTGCCGGTCCGGCTCGCCGGTGGGCACCAGGCGGCGGCGCCCCTTGTCGTCGCGACGCGCCTCGACCGCCTCGAAGACGACGCCGGTGAGACGGCCGTCCTCGTGGGTGAAGGCCTTCGGGACGAGGAAATTGAGGATCGGGATGCCCTCGTGCATCGCGTCCTCCGTCTCCCACGGCGAGGCCTTCATCTCCTCGAAGCCGGAGCGGACGATCACCCTGACGTCGTCGCCACCGAGGCGCCGGGCGGTGCGGCAGCAGTCCATCGCCGTGTTGCCGCCGCCGAGCACGATCACCCGCCGCCCGATGCGGTCGATATGGCCGAACGAGACGTTGGCCAGCCAGTCGATGCCGATGTGGATGTTGGCGGCGGCCTCGCGCCGGCCGGGAATGTCGAGGTCGCGGCCGCGCGGCGCGCCGGTGCCGACGAAGACCGCGTCATAGCCCTCGGCGAGCACGGAGCGGAGGCTGTCGACGCGGCTTTCGTAGCGGGTCTCGATGCCGCCCATGCCCACGACGTAGCCGACCTCCTCGTCGATCACCTCCTCGGGCAGGCGGAAGCGGGGGATCTGGCTGCGGATCATGCCGCCGCCCTTCGGCTCGGCATCGTAGAGGACGATGTCGTGGCCGAGCGGGGCGAGGTCGCGGGCGACGGTGAGCGAGGCCGGGCCGGCGCCGATCAGGGCGATGCGCTTGCCGGTCCGTCCGGCCGGGGCGACCGGCAGGCGGTCGCGGGTGTCGGGCTTGTTGTCGGCGGCGACTCGCTTGAGGCGGCAGATCGCGACCGGCTGTTCCTCGACCCGGCCGCGGCGGCAGGCCGGCTCGCAGGGACGGTCGCAGGTCCGGCCGAGGATGCCGGGAAAGACGTTCGACTGCCAGTTGACCAGATAGGCGTCGCTGTAACGTCCCGCGGCGATCAGGCGGATGTACTCGGGAACCGGCGTGTGCGCCGGACAGGCCCACTGGCAGTCCACCACCTTATGGTAGTAGTCCGGGCGCCCGGTGTCGGTTGGCGGCATTCCCTGCCCCGCGGACTGCCCGGCCGCGGGGCGGCTCCGGTCCTCTTCGTGGACCTCGTCTGCAATCGTCACTCTGCGGCCTCTTGAACGGGCACTTCAGGCGTTTCCCGGGACGGAATGTCGCAGACTCCGCCCCCCAAATTCAAGGGGTTCCAAAAAGAACGTCTGTGATTGTGATCGCAGAAGAACCCGCGCAGGCCAGGGAGGTGGTCGCGATGAGGGCGGCGGCTTCCCGGCTTCTTGTCTGACGTAGCCGTTTGTGACGAACTCAGTCGCAAGACGAATTCGGGCAGAGCCTTCTGCGGCAGGACTTGCCGTCGGTCGCTCGTTTCCTGCCGTGACCAGTTTGCGAAATGTAATTTGACTATGCTTCGGGCCCCGCCGAGAAATGGCGGTGCGTGTGTATTTGTTGGCGAGGAGGATGGAAAAATGCGCGCTGTTCTTTCAGGATTACTGATGGCCGCGGCAGTGTTTGCGACCGGTGTATCCGTAGCGCCGACCACGGCTGATGCGGCCGTGACGCGGACGACGTCCCACCTCAACATGCGTCACGGCCCGGGCGTCGACTATCGCCGGGTGACGACGATTCCGCCGGGCCAGATCGTCAACGTGCTCGGCTGCACTGGCAACTGGTGCGCGGTGAAGTGGCGGCGGCACCAAGGCTACGTCAACGCGCGCTATCTCAGCACGCACAAGACGCTGATCGTCTCGCCGCTCTACGCCTTCGGACAGTAGTCCGCAGCCGCGCTCGCGGCCCCACGGAAATGAGAAGCCCCAGATTTCTGACCGAAATCCGGGGCTTTCTGCGTCATTCCGCTTGTTAGACACCGGAGCCGCCATGCGCTCCGGCATGAGCCGTGGCACGCATTTGTGCGGTGCCGCGACGGAAAGGCCACGCCCGTGCGTTTGGGGAGGGTTGCATCCCTCAGCCCGGGCCACCGATGTCGATTCTCCGCCAACTGCTCCTGTCCCTGATCCTGGTCGCCGTGGGCGGCGGCGGCTGGCTGTTCTACCAGCGCCCCGCCTTCGTGTTCGGCACCCCCGAGACGGTGGGCGACGCCACCCGGCCCGCCGGTCCGGGCGGTGCCCCCGGTGGCCGGCCGGGCGGGGTCGGCCAGACCCTGGTGGTGACGGCGGAGGTCGGCACGGACGACTCGGCGACGGAAGTTAGGGCGATCGGCACCGCGGCAGCCGCCCGGTCGGTCACGATCTATCCGCAGGTCACCGGCATCGTCACCGACATCGCGTTTTCGCCCGGGGCCACGGTCGAGCGCGGCCAGACGCTGCTCGCGCTCGACGCCGCCGACCAGCAGGTCGCCCTCGACCGCGCCAACATCGCGCTCGACGCGGCCCGGGAGACCCTCGACCGTTCCGAGCGGCTGGAGAAGACCGGCAACGTCACCGCCTCGGTACTGTCGGATGCCCGGAAGGCGGTGCAGCAGGCCGAGATCGACGTCCGCATGGCCGAGCTCGACCTCGCCAAGCGCACCATCCGCGCGCCGTTCGACGGCGTCATCGGCCTCACCGACGTCACGGTCGGCGACCTCGTCACCTCGCAGACCGCGATCGCCACCGTGGCCGACATGTCGTCGGTCACCGTCGCCTTCGACGTGCCCGAGCGCGTGGTGGGCAAGATCGCCAAGGGCGAGCCGATCAGCGCCATGGCGGCGGCGCTTCCCGGCGCCACCTTCGCCGGCACCGTCAGCGCGATCGACAACCGGATCGACCCCGCCACCCGGACCATGAAGGTCGAGGCGACGCTGCCCAACGAGGCCGCCGACCTCAAGCCGGGCATGACCGTCACCACCGATCTCAACGTCGCCGGCGAGATCCGCCCGGCGGTGCCCTCGCTCGCCATCCAGTGGGACCGGAAGGGCTCGTTCGTCTGGAAGATGGACGGCGACACGGTTCACCGCGTGGGCGTGCAGATCGTCGCGCGGCGGAGCGGCGTGGTGACCGTCGCCGGCGACCTCGCGCCCGGCGACGAGGTGGTGGTGGAGCTGT
>JAEVZM010000256.1 GCA_023392225.1 Pseudomonadota bacterium | reverse complement strand
GGGGGGGGTGTCCCCGCCGGCCCCCCCCCCCCCCACGCCCCCCGCGGGCCCGGGAGAGTCGCCGTTCCGGCCTTCAAAAGGGCTAGAACGTCAACTACATAGGGCCATCGGTGATTTTCGTGGATATTCCGGGCCGTTTCGGTCATATTCCGCGCGCCTCGGCCTGCCGGCTTCCCGCCGGCCGCCGGGGATTCCGATCCGACCGTGCTGGACGACATCCCGGCACCGGCCGTTCCGACCGGCAGGGAATGAACCCCGCCGCTCTCTCTTTCTGAAAGGATATCCGATGTCGATTACCGCAGAACGCAAGCAGGCACTCATCTCGGAATACGCCACCGCCAAGGGCGACACGGGTTCGCCCGAGGTCCAGGTCGCGATCCTTTCCGAGCGCATCGCCAACCTCACCGAGCACTTCAAGACCCACGCCAAGGACAACCATTCGCGGCGTGGCCTGCTCAAGCTGGTGAGCCAGCGGCGCAGCCTGCTCGACTACCTGAACAAGATCGACTCGACGCGCTATCGTTCGCTGATCGAGCGGCTTGGACTGCGGCGCTAGGCAGCACCGCGGAGACTGATGCGCGGCGGCATGGGGTCGCCGCGCCGGCCACCGACGGGCCGGACAAAGGCCATGGCAGGATCGCCAGGCGCTTTCCCAATCGAGAGCGTCTCGCCGTCTTGTCCATGGCTCGCCTTCGCGTCCGTCCGACGTATGAAAGGATGAACCATGTTCGACGTCCAACGAGTCGAGATCGACTGGGCGGGACGCCCGCTCGTGCTCGAGACCGGCAGGATCGCGCGCCAGGCCGATGGCGCGGTGCTTGCCACCTACGGTGAGACCACGGTGCTGGCCACCGTCGTCGCCGCCAAGGCCGAGCGGCCGGGGATCGACTTCTTCCCGCTCACCGTGAACTACCAGGAAAAGACCTTCGCCGCCGGCAAGATCCCGGGCGGCTACTTCAAGCGCGAGGGGCGCCCGACCGAGAAGGAGACGCTGGTCTCCCGCCTCATCGACCGCCCGATCCGCCCGCTCTTCGCCGAGGGCTTCCGCTGCGAGACCCAGGTCATCGCCACTGTCCTCAGCCATGACCTCGAGAACGACCCCGACATCGTCGCCATGGTCGCCGCCTCGGCCGCGCTGACCCTCTCCGGTGCGCCCTTCATGGGCCCGATCGGCGGTGCCCGCGTCGGCCTGATCAACGGCGAGTTCGTGCTCAACCCGCGCGTCGACGAGATGCAGGAGTCGAAGCTCGACCTCGTGGTCGCCGGCACCGCCGACGCGGTGCTGATGGTCGAATCCGAGGCGCAGGAGCTGTCCGAGGACGACATGCTCGGCGCCGTGATGTTCGGCCACCGCGGCTTCCAGCCGGTGATCGACGCGATCATCCAGCTCGCCGAGCGCGCCGCCAAGGAGCCGCGCGAGGTCAAGCTCGCCGACCACTCGGCGCTCTATGCCCGCGTCCGCGACCTCGCCGAGGCCGACCTCCGGGCGGCCTATGGCCTCGCCGGCAAGACCGAGCGGCACGACGCGATCAGCGCGGCGAAGAAGAAGGTACTCGAGGCGCTCACCGCCGAGGGCGACGCCGATGCCCCGACGCCGCAGCTCGTCGGCGAGATGCTGAAGAAGCTCGAGAAGGGCATCGTGCGCGGCGCGATCCTCGACAAGGGCATCCGCATCGACGGCCGCGACGTGCGCACCGTGCGCCCGATCGTCGCCCAGGTCGGCATCCTGCCCCGCACCCACGGCTCGGCGCTGTTCACCCGCGGCGAGACCCAGGCGCTGTGCGTTGCGACGCTCGGCACCGGCGACGACGAGCAGTTCGTCGACGCCTTGCAGGGGACCTACAAGGAGACCTTCCTCCTCCACTACAACTTCCCGCCCTACTCGGTGGGTGAGACCGGCCGCATGGGCTCGCCCGGCCGCCGCGAGATCGGCCATGGCAAGCTCGCCTGGCGCGCGGTCCGTCCGGTGCTCCCGGCGCATCACGACTTCCCCTACACGCTGCGCGTCGTCTCCGAGATCACCGAGTCGAACGGCTCATCCTCGATGGCCACGGTCTGCGGCACCTCGCTGTCGCTGATGGATGCCGGCGTGCCGCTCAAGCAGCCGGTGGCGGGCATCGCCATGGGCCTGATCAAGGAAGAGGACGGCCGCTTCGCGGTGCTGTCCGACATCCTCGGCGACGAGGACCACCTCGGCGACATGGACTTCAAGGTCGCCGGCACCCAGGACGGCGTCACCTCGCTGCAGATGGACATCAAGATCCAGGGCATCACCGAGGAGATCATGAAGATCGCCCTCGGCCAGGCCAAGGACGGCCGCCTGCACATCCTCGGCGAGATGGCCAAGGCCCTGCCGGAGGCGCGCTCGCAGCTCGGCGAGTATGCCCCGCGCATCGAGGTGATCACCATCCCGACCGACAAGATCCGCGAAGTGATCGGCTCGGGCGGCAAGGTGATCCGCGAGATCGTCGAGAAGACCGGCGCCAAGATCGACATCTCGGACGACGGCACCGTCAAGGTCGCCTCGGCCGATGGCAAGGCGATCACCGCGGCGATCAACTGGATCAAGTCGATCGCCTCGGAGCCGGAGGTCGGCCACATCTACCAGGGCACCGTGGTGAAGACCGTCGACTTCGGCGCCTTCGTCAACTTCTTCGGCGCCAAGGACGGCCTCGTCCACATCTCGCAGCTCGGCCCGGGCCGCGTCGCCAAGACCACCGACGTGGTCAAGGAGGGCGACAAGGTTTGGGTGAAGCTGCTCGGCTTCGACGAGCGCGGCAAGGTCCGCCTGTCGATGAAGATCGTCGACCAGGCGACCGGCGAGGAGATCAAGCAGGCCGAAGGCGCCGAGGCGACCGACTAGATCCCCTCCCTCCACCCA